>JBAZMV010000005.1 GCA_041649635.1 Dehalococcoidia bacterium | reverse complement strand
CTATGAGGACGACCAACTGAACCCGGCGATCGATGGCGACATCATCGTATGGACGGACTGCCGTAAAGAAATCTATGAGGACAACGATATCTACGGATATAATCTATCTTCCGGTATTGAGTTCCCCATCTGCACCGATTCTTACTGCCAATCGAGCCCAGCAATTTCCGGCAACATTGTAGTGTGGAAGGAGAATTGCAACAACTACTGGTATGCAACCGATATCTACGGCTGCAATCTATCCACCGCCACCAAGTTCCCCATATGTCTCAACACGTCTGGCCAAGCACTACCCGCCATTTCAGGAAACACGGTGGTCTGGCAGGATAAGCGTAACAGAAACTGGGACATCTACGGCGCACTACTGACGTTTGATAATCCGTAGACTAACTGAAAAAGAGCCCTGGGAGAGATTCTTCTAGTTGATTTATTGGTGTTATCCCCGGGTGACGAGGGCTTAGATGCTAACAATGTGTCTTACGTTTCTTGATGCCAGCCCGTCCCGTCTCGGCGCAGAACGCCAGCACCACGGGGACGGTGAGCATGGCCTCGGCGGCGGGGTTTATAGATGACAACGTCTCCGCCAGCTTCCGCTTGGTCTCACGATCCTTGACCAGTATCCATCGCACGCACTGCGTGTTGGCCCAGGACGGCGCCCATCGCGCCGCCTCTAATATCGTCTCAAGGTCTTTATCGCTGACGGGATCGGCTTTGTATTTGCGAATGCTCCGCCGTCCTTTTACCGCATCCATCAATTCCATGTGAGGCACCTTCCTTTTATAGATTCACCGGCAAATTATAACCAATTCGAATCGGATTTTTAAACCCGCCAAAACAGAGTTGACATTGTTTGCGTATTGCAAGGTTCAGAAACATATTGGACTCACGGAGCTATAAAAACAGGGGATCCGAATGAAACGCTTTATAAGAAGATTACTATAAACCCTAGACAAACTCGGTTCCTTCAACCATTAATATATGAAATACCTAACCTAGGAAAACAACCAAAAACCTCACCGCAGGATCGAGGAGTTGCGACCGCCATATTATATATAGGTATCTTCTATACCCCTATTGACACAATATTTTGGATACCCTAAAATACTTTTTAAAGGCATCAAGGAGGTTAATAAAATGAAAAAGGCATTGATTTCAAAGAGGTCACTTATTTCCTTATTGGCGATCACTTTCGTTATCTCTATAGCTGTAGCAGGTTCCTCTTTTGCTACAGACAGGGAACCATTTACTCCTTCGGATTCGGCGCAGGGAATTTGGGGAATAGCTTCTCAAGCAGAAGACCTCATGGGACTTTCAGGAACTGACGAAGGGACCGCTGCGCTGGTAGAGAGTGCATCGGATACGGACGGTCAGGCAGGATGCGATTGTTCGTCCGTGTCAGAGGCGGCGCCGCCGGAAATCGACGACCCGATAAGCGACGCGGAACTCCGGGACTTGAAGTCTGTCGCCAGCCAAGAGGGTATATCGCTTCAGGAGGCTATCGATCGGTATGCCTGGAACGACAACTTCGCCCTGGCGGTTGCCAGGATCCGCGGAGCTTGTCCCGAAGCCTTTGCTGATGCGGCGATCGTAGGCGCTGATCGCGCGTGGATCGCTTTCAAGGGCGGCGCTCCCAAGGAAGCGCTCGATATTATCGACATCTTCACCGGTAGCCACAGCAGCGTTTCGGTCGAAGTGCGCACCGGCTCGTGCTTCACCGAGACGGAACTGCAAAGTGCGATTGAAGCAGTCCACTATGCGGTATTGGAGTCGCCTGACGTGCTTGATGCCTCAACCTGGTTCGACACCGAGACAGGCCAGATAACAACAACTGTTGTACTTGAGAGAACAGCTTCCGCTTCGGTTCTCGATGATCTCGGGGCCGTCGCCGAAAAGGCCCTCACCGATGCGACCAGGGCGGATATTCTCAACTGCATTACCACCTCCGTGGTACGCTCAAATGTTCAGGTTATAAGCGGTACCGCTAGCAGCACAGAGCATCTGGGCGGCGAAGCCCTTTCTGATTGTACGTCAGGATTCGGGACGATGTCATATGGGGTGAGAGGCATTTGTACCGCCGGACACTGCTCTAACTCTCAAACTGACGACGGCCAGAATCTGACTTTTCAGGCAGAGTATCAAGGCGTTTACGGAGACTTCCAGTGGCATACGGGGCCCCAGAACGAAACTGACGACTTCTACGCGGGCAGCAGTTCAACACTCGAAACAGACAGGCGCGATGTCTCATGGTCCGGATCTCCAACCGTTGGGCAGACTCTTTGTCGGAACGGTAAGACAACATACCAGAGCTGTCAGCAAGTGCGGAAGCTCAACGTCTGCAACGGAGACGTGTGCAATCTCGTACAAATGGGGGAGAATCACATTTCTGGCGGCGATAGCGGCGGACCTGTGTATTGGGGCAATACGGACTATGGTCTCAATAGGGGATGGATGGCCGACCCATTCTGGCCGTTTCTTAGAGAAGTTTTTTCACGAACTGATAAGATGTGGTACGCTTTAGGAATTCAAGTCGCCACGAACTAAAAATCGGAGGACTCGGCCGGATGCGGTAAGTTTCAGGATTTTTAACAAGGGGCAAGCCACCACGCTTGCCCCTTACAATTAGACGCCGCGGCAAGGTGCAGCCAACCAAAGGAGGGAGTTCTTATGACTAACGAATCCGGTTTAAGAAGGTTCTTATCCGGCCGTCCAAGACACATAAAAATTCTAGTTGCGTTGCTCGTGTTTGCAGTTGTGCTTGGGGTAACAGTTTTCGCGGCATGGCAGCTCCTCGGCGGCGTCTGGCGCGGCGAAGTGAGTATAATGGAGGCATCGCTGATTTCCCCGGACAGGCTGGTACTTTTTGTTTCCTCCTGCCAAGGCGACCCGGAAGTAACGCTGTTGCATGAGACGGACGTCGACGTACAGGTTAAAGTGATCGCCTCCTCAACTCCCCTGAAAGGCGGCCTTAGTTGCCAGGATTCCATCGAAGTCCAGCTTCAACAGCCATTCGGAGATCGGGTCCTCATTGACATGCACAAAGGGCAATTAGTGAACGTCAGCATAGTCTACTGACAATCGGCACAAAAGGTGTATCAGCCGGAACCTCATCTGACAGTCAAGACCTCTCGGAGAGCATTATCCGTCGGCTGTAATTGATTCGGCATCCCGTCATCAATCGGACGCAGCCTCAATCGACGATATGTGATGGGGGAACCGTTACAGCTCCCCCGGAAAGTGTAGCCCATTAAACATTATAGCTTCCATTGTTCAGCCACATACCGTCCAGGTCTAGGCACCAGATCCGATAGTCGCTTCGCACATATATTTATTAGGTAGTAAAAATGAGAATGCTAATAATATCAAATGCAGGCTGGATTTAGAAGTAATACTCTGGCATATTCGCACAGTTTACTAGGTTACAGGACACCAGCGCTTTAAGCTTGAATACTGGTCACGCCAACTCTGTAAGTGGTACAGCTATTAGGAGTAGATACACTGAGAGTATACTCTCTGGATAGGCCGAGTGTAACGTAGGACTTCATCGTAGATTTACAATAGAGGCATTGTGATGGTTTATCGTCTACAATATGACCAAGACTATATAATTCTTTTCCACATTTTCCACAAAAAACGACTCTCTCGCCCATAACATACCTCCAATAAATTCAAGGGGACACTTTTTAAAGTAATAAAATACAACGCAAGATAAATATATATACTAATATATTAAATTTGTCAAGCCCATCAGGTTTTATAAGAGGACGACCATAAACTGGTAAATTGGATATTAGACTCTATTTGGAAACGTTCGAACTCCCTTTGCTTGAGGGTGGAACTTCTCCGGGCTGATCCACTCTGGAAAGCATGTTATTGCTTTGTATAAATGCTATTGTGTTGTTGAATTGACAATAATATGAAACCGGTATAGAATTTCAACTTCACAGTGTGGAATTAGTGCATAGAATCTGAACATTGCTGCCATGAAATATCGCAGATACGATGAATAGCAGGAGGTAGACATGAACAAAATAAAAGTGACAAAGCAGGAGGCGGAGAAACTGCTGGCTGATTGCACTGAGGATTATGCATTCTGGTGCAGCGATGGACGGATTTTCAGGAGCATGAGGGATTTAGCTGATGGCCTGGCCAATATGTCAGATGAGACCTTTGTCTATCATGCAAATGAGGAGAAGCATGACTTCAGCAACTGGCTTAGAGATGTCATCGATGATGAGAAGCTAGCCAAAGAACTGGAAAACTCTATAACCCGTCAGACAGCAGCAAGAAGGGTAAAAGAAAGAGTATCTATTTTAAACACGAAGCTATAATATTTCTCTCGGCAATAGAGAAGAAGGAGAACCCCATGTGCTTAAAGAAAATCTTCGGTTCATGTTGTAAGAAAAAGAATCAACCTGCCGACAAATCTGCTGAGCCTGCAAAGAAATAATAGCAGCGCTCTTTTTAAGCAGCTTTCAGAATGCACTCATCTCCATGAAACACTCAAGGCCTCTAGGTTTCATCGATTCAAAGGCTATCCTATTTCGTTGTTTGAACCTCTGCCACTTGGGATATCCCAATAGAATTTGAACACTCACTAATTTTGTTGAGTCTATTGCTGCAGAAGAATTCATAAAGGAAAATGGATTCTTCTTCTCTGGAGAACCCCCTGCTGCATACGGTCTCCATTATTTATCCCGGAGGATTGCCTGAAATGAGCCTGAAATTATGGCTGATTCGGCTGTTCATATAGCTGCGGATATGGGATTTAGTCTAAATTAGTCAATTAGCCAAAAAAAGAATTCAGTCAAAAAGGAGTCTGGAAATTCAGCCAGAAATCGCCCCTATAATACCAGCCTAATATCGGTTGTGGCTGGCCCCTGATTTCAAGTATTATCAAAAATGCCAACCTCGCCGGGCCGGGAATCAAACTATCCTATTCTCCGAATGTTGTAACGAAACGAGATCCGCAACCAATAAATAGTTTAAAGTCAATGAATGGAAGCCTGGACATGGTTGTATCCAGCTTTTTGGCTGGATATGGTGATGGAAAAAACAGGCTATGTTGGAAAGGTTGACTAGAGAAGCTATTCCTGAGAGATCTCCCTCAGGGTGCATGGGAAAATTTCAGAGTATAAGGATACACAGCTTTACTAATGCGTTCACCAGCATAAAGAGAGGGTAGTTCCGAATCTGCGATTGGTGAATAATACCGCCACCCCAACCCACTATGTCCGACGTTACAGCGGTAGTGTTCAAGTTCATTCACACAGAGTATGGCATAATTTTGGAGAGTATCGCCATTATCTTCATGCACGGGTTTTCTATGATGCGGATGCCGAGCGCCGTAGCCTACTCGATCTCTGTTAGAAAAAACCAAACCTTTGCCACGGTTAGCGCAGAGTCCTCTTCGCCTTTGCCAGGCATCCTGAATGATACCACTCGGAAATGTCATGTGATACCTTCTTACTCAAATCATCCGTGCCCGGATTATAAACCGTCTAACCGATTCATATCGAGTAATATTTATTGTAGATCATTTATTGCAAACACAAATATAATATGCTATATTATCATTGCATCTACTATAATAGTGAGAGGATACAACTAGCATGCCGGTTTGCCCTTTCTGCTATTCAAAAAAAATGCGCAAGTACGGTATTTATCGCTACGCCGATACAGTAAGGCAAAAGTGGCGCTGTGAGCAGTGCGCGGGTGTCACCGCCTATCCGCTATCCCGCAAACCAAAACGTAGGCCCAGACGACTTAGATAATCTACGAAACCGTATGAAATACTCCTTTCGTTGCTGAAAAGGAAGGGGATTCAACTTAGTAACAGGTTTTGGAGATGTTGTTTGAACAGATCCTTAACACGGAAACCAGGCATGGAATGATAAATGGGAGGCAAACTATGAAGATGACAAAACATGACCTCATCAAAGTTAACGATACAATCGCGCCGACAAGGGAGTGCTTGCCTAGACGGGATAATTTCGTAGCTAATTCCGGATCGCCCAGCTTTGAGGGCAGAGGGCTTGATTGGGAAGCAAATACTCTACCACTGAGTTACACCCGCGGACGAATTGTATTTTATTACCAAAGCGGAGACATGTAAAGACGGCTTCGATCTCATCACAATGGCGATTCCCTTTTAAATAGCCGTATGTTAAAATATAAACATAATAAGTATGTAACCCTCATCTATATCTGGAGGGAGAGATGTCCAGCAGATTCGAAAAATTTACCGAGAGAGCCAGAAAGGTCTTAACCCTCTCCCAGGAGGAAGCGCAGCGCTTTAACCATAACTACATCGGCACGGAGCACATACTGCTCGGCCTGGTTAGAGAGGGAGACGGCGTGGCCGCGAAAGTCCTCGTTAGCCTGGGCCTGGAATTGGATCGCGTTCGGCAGGCTGTTGAATCGTCGATGGGAAAAGGCGAACGGACCGTCTCGGGAGAGGTCGGACTTACGCCAAGGGCCAAGCGCGTCATAGAGCTGGCCGTGGACGAGGCCAGGCGGCTGCATCATAACTACATCGGCACCGAGCATCTCCTTCTTGGATTGTTACGCGAGGGCGAAGGAATAGCGGCAAGCGCTCTTGAAGGATTGGGCGTGACTCTGGAGAAGGCGCGGGCTGAGACCGTGCGCCTTCTCAGCCAGAACATGCCGCAGCAGTCGCAGGCCGGCTCGCCGCGCACGGCAACAAGAACCCCCACACTGGACCAGCTCAGCGTTGACCTGACGGCGGCGGCCAGAGCGGATAAACTCGACCCCATCATCGGGCGCGACAAGGAGATAGAGCGCGTCATACAGATACTGAGCAGGCGCACCAAGAACAACCCCTGTCTCATCGGCGAGCCGGGCGTGGGTAAGACCGCGATAGTTGAGGGTCTAGCCCATCGCATCGCCAACAACGAGGTGCCGGCCACGCTACGCGACAGGCGACTGCTGGCGCTCGACATCGGTTCGCTGGTGGCGGGAACCAAATACCGCGGCGAGTTCGAGGAACGCCTGAAGAAGGTCATCGAAGAGATAAAGACCTCCGGCAACTGCACCCTGTTCATCGACGAGATACATACGATAGTGGGCGCCGGAGCGGCCGAGGGCGCCATCGACGCCTCCAGCATACTCAAACCCCCGCTGGCGCGCGGCGAACTGCAGTGCATCGGCGCCACCACGGCCGACGATTACAGGAAGCACCTAGAGAAGGATGCCGCCCTCGAGCGCAGGTTCCAGCCAGTAAAGGTTGAAGAGCCGACGGTCGAGGAAACGATAAAGATATTACAGGGGATTAAATCCCGTTATGAAGACCATCACCAGCTTATCATCAGCGATGAGGCGCTACACGCCGCGGCCACGCTGGCGGCCAGATACATACCGGACCGGCATCTCCCCGATAAGGGGATAGACCTTATCGACGAAGCCGCCTCAAGGGTGCGGATAAAGAATTTCAACACGCCGACGACATTTAAAGAGACGCTTAAAGATCTCGACGCGGCGCGCCAGGATAAGGAATCGGCCATCGCCTCACAGCTTTATGATAAGGCTGCCGAGTTGCGCTCCCGCGAGCTAGATCTAACCGAAAAGCTGAGCTCGATTCAGAGCGAATGGGAACAGGAACAGGAAGCGAAGGAAAAGCCAGTGGTCACCGAGGACGACATCGCCGAGGTGGTCTGCATGTGGACCGGCATACCCGTGACGCGCATGGCCAAGGACGAGACCACCAGACTCCTGCAGATGGAGGAAGTTCTGCACCAGCGCATCGTAGGTCAGGACGAAGCGATCACGGCTATAGCCAAATCCGTGCGCCGCGCCAGGGCCGGGCTCAAGGACCCGCGCCGCCCCATCGGCAGCTTCATCTTCCTCGGCCCCACCGGAGTGGGTAAGACAGAGCTGGTGCGGGTGCTGTCCGAGTTCATGTTCGGCAGCCAGGACGCGTTGATAAGACTCGATATGTCCGAGTTCATGGAGAAGCACGCCGTGGCACGGCTCACAGGAGCGCCTCCGGGCTATGTAGGCTATGAAGAAGGCGGACAGCTCACCGAAGCGGTTCGGCGCAAAGGCTACTCCGCCATACTGCTCGACGAGATCGAGAAGGCGCACCCGGACGTTTTCAATGTCCTTTTACAGATACTCGACGATGGCCACCTCACCGACGCCAAGGGCAGGCGCGTCGATTTCCGCAACACGATAATCGTCATGACCAGCAATATCGGAGCCGAGCTTATACGGCGCGATTCGACGCTGGGATTCTCCACAAAGTCAGATGAGGCCAAGACCCAGTCGCAATCGTACAAGCGCATGAAGGACAAGGTGCTGGAGGAGATGAAACGCTTCTTCCGCCCCGAGTTCCTCAACCGCATCGACGGGAGCATAGTATTCCACGCCCTGAGCAAAGAGCACATCAATCAGATCGTGGACCTCATGCTGAAGGACGTGCAGAAAGAGCTTATAGATAAGGGCATGAAGCTCGAGACCACCGACGCAGCCAGGAACCTCCTGGGGGAAAAAGGCTTCGACCCTGTTTTCGGGGCGCGCCCGCTGCGCCGCGTTATCCAGGACCTCGTTGAGGACCCGCTCTCGGAGCAGCTGCTGCGCGGCGAGTTCTGCCCGGGCGACACTATAGTTCTCGATGCCGATGACGGCAGGATAGTTAGCCGCACGCTGGAGCCGGCGAAGTCAGCGACGTAAACGTCAAACGACAAATATTTGAACGCTAAGCCCTGGGACGATGAATCCCGGGGCTTTTTTTTGACCTCTCGATTAGACGGTACCCCGTAGAGACGCAACATATTGCGTCTCCGCATATTCACCCCCTCTTGCAAAGGGGGCCAAGGGGGATTTAGATTAGAGATATTTAATCACAAGATCGATGCGCCGTTTTCCCATGCGGCAAACGTTGACCGAATCTACCTCATGCTTTATACTATGCCTCATAGTGGTAACTGCCATTACCCCTGCCATTCGACGACTCCGCATCATCTTTTGAGCAAGTTGCTTGTTATTGAGGGAAGTAAATTTGTGCTTACAGGGCAGACATTCAACATACCTGACAGGAGACAAGCCATGAGGAAATCATTAGTCCGTTTAATCATCTGCGCGATATGCGCGCTTACCATCGCGTTACCAGTTACAGGCTGCGGCGATTCCTCCCCCGGCGGTATCAGCTTCCCCGACCCCAACCTTGAGGCCGCCATCCGCGAGGCGATAGACAAGCCCAGCGGCCCCATCAATGCTTCAGACCTCGAAGGATTGTATTCACTCAATGCCAGAGATATGAGCATCGCAGATATTACCGGCATTGAGTATTGCACCAAATTAGAAGGAATAGACCTTCGCTATAATAATATAGTAGATGTCTCTCCGCTAGCAAATCTCACAAACTTGGATATGTTATTGCTTAGCGGAAATCAAATAAGCGATATTGCACCGCTGGAAAACCTCACTGGTCTTACCTGGCTATCCATTTCATATAACAACAATTTTAGTGAAATATCCGCACTGTCTAACCTGGCAAATCTGGAGGTTCTAAACATCGGAGGTAACCAGATAACCGATATTTCTCCCCTGTCCAACCTTATGCATCTTGATGAGTTATCACTGGACTGTAATCAGATAACCAGCATAGAGCCTCTGATTAAGAATACCGGACTCTCTTCCGGCGACAGTGTTAATATTAGGGATAACCCGCTTGACGAAGATTCTCTGAATACATACATTCCTCAGCTGGGAGCAAGGGGTGTGGAGGTTACTTTCGATGAAAACTAAACTTATTTACCTTGTCTTAGCGTTGTGCCTGATTCTGCCGGCCGCGCTCGCAACAGGCTGCGGCGACTCCTCCCCCGGCGGTATCAGCTTCCCCGACCCCAACCTTGAGGCCGCCATCCGCGAGGCCATAGACAAGCCCAGCGGAGAAATAAATCAATCCGACCTTGAAGGACTGACGGAGCTAGACACAGTATCAACTTTCCAACACATTACCGACCTCACAGGCCTTGAACATTGCATCAATCTAGAAGTGCTCGATCTCGATAATGAAGAAATAAGTGATCTATCCCCTATCGCGGGACTCACAAATCTAACCGTCCTGAATATTAGCTGGAATAAATTGAGCGATATCTCCCCCATCTCGGGTTTGGTCAACTTGGAAACCTTAAATCTCGACGCAAATTCCGGGATTAGCAACATAGCTACACTATCAAACCTCACCAACTTGACCCACCTAAGCATTGGCGGAAGCTGGGGTGATATGATTAGCGATATTTCACCACTCGCAGGATTAACCAAATTGACCACATTGGTTCTTTCCTACAATGAAATTACTGATATCTCGCCGCTTTCAGGCCTGACTGGATTGACGTCGTTAGACTTGTCTGGAAATGAGATAAATGACATCGAAGTTCTCTCAAACCTTGTTAATCTCAGAGAGTTAATCCTTTACAGAAATAAAATAAGTGACTTTTCATCACTTTCCTCTCTTGCCAATCTTACATATTTGGACCTCGGGGCCAACGGCATAGATGACGTCTCATTACTATCAAGCCTTACTAGCCTGGAAATCTTGAATATCTACTTTAACGATATAGTTGACATTACACCGTTAGCCAGCCTCGTTAAACTGGAAATCCTTGACGCTCAATATAATGAAATAAATGACATATCTCCTCTATGTAATTTAAGCAAACTAGAAGAGATGGATATAAGCATGAATCACATAAACAGCATCCCTGACATGTCCGGGCTTAACATGCTGACAACGTTGAATCTCGATTTTAATAATATCAACGAGATTAACGGTTTATCATATCTGGTAAACCTTGATGTTATATCGCTTGAACAAAACGATATTACTGACATACAGGCTCTTGTAATAAATTCAGGAATCTCATCCGGTGACTCCCTTAACATAGTGGGCAACCCGTTAAACGAAGATTCGACAGATACATATATACCTGAGTTGGAAGCTAGAGGCGTGGAGGTGTTTTATTAATGAAGACTAAAGCTATTAATATCTTCGTTGAGCCAGGCCAACGCCTAATGTATAATTAGCCCATGGAAAAAGGTCGCAAGGTCTTCGTCTGCGAGCAATGCGGCAAGGAGAGCGCGAAGTGGGTCGGGCACTGTCCCGCCTGCGACGGCTGGAACACGTATGTCGAGACACTGCACATTACTTCCAAGCGCTCAACCAGATCACGAACCGCGAACTCCCCACAGGAACTTTGCAGCGTATCCAGAGAGGAAGCCCCCCGGTTCTCTCTCGACATCGAGGAGTTCGACAGGGTGCTGGGCGGAGGCATCGTCCCCGGCTCGCTGGTGCTCATCGGCGGCGACCCCGGCATCGGCAAATCGACGCTCCTCCTGCAGGTCTCGGCCAACGCCGCCAAATCGGGCAAGACGGTTCTGTATGTCACCGGCGAGGAATCGCTGAGCCAGATACGTTTGCGGGCCGGTCGACTGGGTACGCCGGGCGAGCGTATATTCACCCTTGCCGAGACCAACCTTTCGGTCATATTGGAGCAACTGGCCCAATCGCCGCCGGACATCGCCATCGTCGATTCCATACAGACGGTCTACATGGACGGCATCGACTCGTCGGCGGGGAGCATCGCGCAGATACGCGAGTGCACCGTGAGGCTCATGCAGTGGGCCAAGGAGAACAACGTTCCTCTGCTCATATCCGGGCACGTGACCAAGGACGGCTTCATCGCCGGGCCCAAGGCGCTGGAGCACATCGTCGACGCGGTGCTCTATCTGGAGGGCGAGCAGTTCAGCTCCTACCGCCTGCTGCGCGGGGTCAAGAACCGCTTTGGATCGACGAACGAGGTCGGCGTGTTCGAGATGACGGGCAAAGGCCTTATCGAGATATCCAACCCGTCCGAGGCCTTCCTTTCACAACGTTCCAAAGAGACGATAGGATCGGTCGTAGTGCCGACGCTTGAGGGCACCAGGCCGCTTCTCGTGGAGATACAGGCCTTAACGACGAACGCGAACTTCGGAGCGCCGCGGCGCACTACGAACGGAATCGATTTCAATCGTTTACTTCTCGTGGCCGCCGTGCTGACCAAGCGCGCCGGACTGGGCCTGGGAAATCAGGACATCATCGTCAACGTGGCCGGCGGTCTCAAGGTGGGCGAGCCGGCCGCCGACCTCGGGATAGCGATAGCCATCGCCTCCAGCCTGCGCAGCGCACCAGTTGACCGCAACCTGGCCGCCGTCGGCGAGATAGGTCTCTCCGGCGAGCTGCGGGCCGTGCCGCAGACGGAGCGCAGGATCGGGGAAGCGGCCAAGCTTGGCTTCAAACGCTTCATAACGCCCGAATCCGCGGGTTTAAAAGCCCCCAGGGGCATGGAGCTGTTGCAGGCGTCATCCCTGCGAGATGCGCTGAGGTTAGCTTTGCCCAAAGCCGAGCGCAAAGTCGATGCAGAATCAGAATGAATCAACGTAGGGGCACAGCATGCTGTGCCCCTACACATAACCGCACAAGAGGTAACATATGACTGAAATCAAACTGCCGTCACCAAAACTAAAAGGCGATGTATCCGTCGAGGAAGCGATATTCAAGCGCCGCTCGGTGCGCGACTACAAGACCGACGCGTTAACGCTGGAACAACTGTCTCAACTGCTGTGGGCCGCTCAGGGCATCACCGCCGCGGACTTCTTCCGCGCCGCCCCCAGCGCAGGGGCCAGCTACCCCCTGGAGCTGTTCGTGATAGCCGGCAACGTCAAGGGGCTCGACGCCGGAGTATATCATTACAACGTAAAAGAGCACTCGCTGAGTATGCATCTGAAGGGCGACATCCGGGAGAAACTCGGAACGACGGCAGCGTTCAACCAGAAGTGCATCTCACAGATTCCCGCATGTATTTCGATCTGTGCCGTCTACGAACGTACAATGAAGACCTACGGTAAGCGCGGCGAGCGATACGTCCACATCGATACCGGCCACGCCGCGGAGAACATCGCGCTCCAGGCCGTGGCGCTGGGTCTGGCCACCGTCATGGTCGGCGCCTTCGAGAATAAGAAGGTCGGCGAGATTCTGAACCTCGGCGAAGAACTGAAGCCGCTGTATATAATTCCGGTAGGATACCAAATGTAGAGACGCAAAATGTTGCGTCTCAATTATGAGACATTATATGACCCCTGACCTATTCAAGAGCAAATACCGCGTCGAATCATCTCGATTGCAGGAATGGGATTATTCGCAGAACGGATATTACTTCGTGACTATTTGCATAAAGAATCGCGAATATCTGTTTGGCCAAATTAAAAATGACGAAATGATTCTTTCCAAAATTGGGAGAGTAGCCGAACAATGTTGGTATGAGATACCCAACCATTTCACCTTCGTTGAATTAGACGAATTTGCCATTATGCCCAATCATATTCACGGCATTATCGTTATTACCAAAAATACGGAGACGCAACATATTGCGTCTCTACAACGTCAAGGCCCAAATAAATTCGGTCCCCAATCAGAAAATCTTGCGTCAATTATGCGAGGATTCAAAAGCAGCATTAAAAAATGGGCGACAGTTAACGGAATCGATTTTGAATGGCAACCAAGATTCTACGACCGTATCATCAGGAACGAAGAAGAATTGTGGAATGTAAGGAACTATATTCAGCATAACCATCTTAAATGGAATGAGGATGAGGAGAACCCCTCTTATATATAGCCCATAATCCGAGCAATCCCGGTCAAGAACCGCGGATGACGCTTTGTTACACTCTCTTTGCGAGGTGATAATACGAATAGCTGGGAAAACGTGCGAGCGGCGCGCCGGATGCAGGACTTCATCGAAAGCCATATCACGGAACCGATAACCCTGCACGACTTGGCGGAAGCCGCAGGGTATTCTCCGTGGCATGCCGCGCGGGTCTTCAAAGAACTCACCGGCAAGACGCCCTTCGACTATGTCCGGGAGCTGCGGCTGGCGCGCGCGGCTGAAAAGCTCCGGGATGAAGACATCAAGATCGTCGATGTGGCCTTCGACTTCGTCTTTGAGTCGCACGAAGGGTTTACCCGCGCGTTCTCCAGGCACTTCGGTATGAGCCCGCGGCGCTTCAGCAAAGACAAGCCGCCGGTCGAGCCCTTCATGCCGGAAGACATGCGCGATTATTACCTCAGCCTACAAAGAGGAGGAAAAATAATGGCGACAAAGTCCAAACCCAACACCGTTTTCGTTCAGGTGGTCGACAGACCAGCGCGCAAGCTGATCCTGAAAAGAGGGAAGGCGGCGAAAGATTACTTCGCCTATTGCGAGGAGCTGGGCTGCGATATCTACCAGGAGCTTAAGGATGTGAAAGAAGCCCTTTACGAGCCCATCGGGATGTGGCTGCCGAAGAACCTGCGCAAGCCGGGAACATCGGAATACGCCATGGGTGTGGAAATGCCCGCCGGATATAAAGGACCGGTTCCTCAAGGCTACGAGATCATCGCCCTCAAGCCGTGTAAGATGATGGTCTTCCAGGGCCAGCCTTACGATGACGCCAAATTCGAGCAGGCCATCGGCGACCTCTGGGCGGTGATGAAGACCTACAATCCGGAGCTGTACGGCTTTAAGTGGGCCGATGAAGACGGCCCCCGTTTCCAGCTCGAGCCCCAGGGCTATCGCGGCTATATCGAGGCCAGGCCCGTAAGACAGATAAACAAACGCTAGGAACGATTAACCATTCGCTCGGCGAGGTGAAGAACACCTCGCCGAAGCTTATTCCCTACACCTTCGCCCCCGCCACCTTTTTGACGATAAGATCCCCCATCTCCCGCGTCCCCACCTTGGTCCGGCCGTCGCTCATGATATCATAGGTGCGGAAGCCGTCCTCCAGCACGTCCAGCACGCACTTCTCGATCAGGTCGGCGGCCTCGGCCAGCCCCAGCGAGTAGCGCAGCATCATGGCCGCGCTCATTATCGTGGCGATGGGGTTGGCCATGTTCAGCCCGGCGCGGCTCGGCGCGCTGCCGTGTATCGGCTCGTACATGCCGAAGACTTTCGACCCGACACGCGGTATATCGGCAAGGCTTGCCGAGGGCAGCATGCCCATCGACCCGGCAAGCATGGACGCCTCGTCGGTGATGATATCGCCAAAGGTATTCTCGGTAACGATGACGTCGTACGCGGACGGTTTCTGTATCAGGCGCATGGTGCAGGCGTCGACGAGGTGGTGTTCAAGTTCGACATCGGGATATTCCTTCGACATCTCTATGGCCATCTCGCGCCACAGCCGCGATGTCATGAGCACGTTCTGCTTATCGACGGAGGCCAGCTTCTTGCGGCGTCCGCGCGCCATCTCGAAGCCCACGCGCAGTATGCGCTCGATCTCTTGCTCGGTGTAGACCATGGAATCGACAGCCTTGCGCCCCTTCTCCGTCTGCCAGCGCTTCTTGGGCTTGCCGAAGTACAGCCCGCCGGTCAGCTCGCGGACGACTACCAGATCGACGCCGTGCACGACCTCCGGCTTGAGGTTGGTATGGTGCTCCATCATGGGGAAGACCTTCACCGGGCGCAGGTTGGCGAACAGCTTCAAGCCTTTCCTCAAATCGAGCAATCCGTCCTCCGGCCGCACTTCGGAATCAGGGATGTCCCACTTGGGCCCCCCCACCGCGCCCAGCAGCACCGCGTCGCTCTTGCGGCACATCTTCAGCGTCTCGGGCGTCAGCCCCACGCCGTGCCTGTCTATGGATATTCCGCCGACATCGCCGTACTCCAGTATGGCCTTATGGCCGAACTTCTCGCAGACCGTCTGCAACACCTTCGCCGCCTCCGAGGCCACCTCCGGCCCGATGCCGTCGCCCGGCAGATAAGCAATGTTGAATTTCACCTGGCACTCCTCGTTTTAATTCTCTTCTTAGTATACTCGATGAGCCCGCCCGCTGAGACAAGCTCCATCATGAAATCGGGATAGGGCTCGGCCTTATAGGTCTTACCCTTGGTGACGTTCTTTATCTGACCCGACTCCAGCGTCACCTCAAGCACGTCGCCTGAATCGATCTTGTCAGCCATGGCGCACTCCAGCAGCGGCAGGCCGATGTTGATGGCGTTGCGGAAGAAGATGCGCGCGAAGCTCTGTGCGATGACGCACGACACGCCCGCGGCCTTGAGCGCGATGGGCGCGTGCTCGCGCGACGAGCCGCAGCCGTAGTTGGTTGTAGCCACGACCATATCACCTTTTTTCACGCGCTTGAGGAACTCCTCGTCGATGTCCTCCATGCAGTGCGCCGCCAGCTCCGCCGGCTCCCACACGTTGAGATAGCGCGCCGGGATGATGGCATCCGTATCCACATTCGCGCCGTATTTATGTGCTTTACCTCTGAGTTTCATATGACATCCTTTGAATTCAGTCTCCACGTGTTATCTACACTACTTCTTTCAACCCATCACCTTGCCATTGAAATACACGGTAGTATTTCTCGAACGACTGAGCATCGTCATCATGCTCCTCATTACCTACAATAACTATAAGGTCCCCGCCTTCGCCTTTCATTAGTTTCCCACGAGAAACTTTCTGTTCCAAATGTTTTATTAATTCTCTCATCTTCCTTGAATTAGATTGATAGCAAATCAGCACTCTTAGTCTAGTTCTTACACAGAGCAGCTTCCATAAACAAAATGAAATTTTATCAAAATCAGTTGAGTTCTCATGCTCTATAGCAGCTTCAGGCAAAATGCGAGGATCATTATAAGGAGATTTTTTATTGTAGAGTTCTGGATCAATCGAATCATCTAGGAAAAGGGCATCGATATGTAGATATTCTCCACTCTCCTCAACATTCTTCTTACCTTGCCTTATAACATAGCAACCAAAGTCCTCACCAACAGGTTCTACAATTTTGGACAGAATAAATCTAGTCCACTCTCGCCCTTCCTCCTTATGTCCCCTGAGACCTTCCTCGTAACATTTGATATTACTACAATAATGCTTCTTAAAGCTTGTTAACCACTGCTTTCCGGTCATGTCTTTCATATCTTCCTCTCTTACCTCCTAATCCTCCCCTTAATCACACCCATCACCGCATCCGGATCGTTAGTCGAGAACACGAACTCGTTGAACCTGCCCTTCTTCAGCACCAGCACCACGCGCTCCCCGCCGAGCACATTGTACACCAGCCGCGTCCTGCCGTTGACCCGCCCGATGCGTATGCCGTAACCGCCGTAGTTGCCCAGAGCCGAGACTTCATCCGGGTAGCATTCGGCGATATCCTCCCACGGGATAACGCGCTTGAACAGACCGTAGGCCACCGTAAGCGATCTGGAAGTGGCCTTGATCACCAGCTTGCTGAAGTTAACGATGACGAACGTCATCAATATAAAGAACAAACTCATCATCAAGAAGAACCAGTCAGGCGCGGGTTTATCGCCCACCGGGCCCTCAGTAATCTGAGAAATGAACATCGCCAGGAAGAAGACGGTTAAGACCATGAACAGGACGATGATAACTCTGCCCATCGTGAACACCACGACCTCGCGATATATCTCGGGATCGGAGGCCTCAGCCATCATTTTCTGCATATCGTCGTTAGCCATTACACACACTTTATCGATACGAAAGAATTACTTGCCGCCTCCGCGCGTAGACATGCGCATCCAAATTAACACGCCGACGATGGCGATGAATGCGAACGCCGCGCCTGCGTAGAAGCCGCGCATGAAGAACTTGCCAATCAAAGTAAGCACGGCGATCAGCAAAAGGCCGACGCCGACTATTACGATCTTGCCCGCAGTTTTCTTTCCCGCTCCACTATCCATGACTGCCCCGTCAAACCGCCCTCTGAGTCTGGATTCGACTTTTGATTATGTCGACTACTTTGTCGGGTTCTTTCGTTGAAAATACAAGCGCCCTCCTGCCCTGCCTCATCTCCAGCACCACGCGCGGGCAGCCCATCACATTGTACATCCTCCTGAACTTCCGTCCGGTGAACCCCACGCTGACGCCCCAGTTGGCGGCGGACAGGAACGAGCTCTCCCTGTCCGGTCGACAATCGCGAACATCCACCCATTTCACACCAACCCGGAATATCCCGAAACCCACGACCGCTCCTTCTTCCGTCATCCGAATGGAGAGCGTGACCAGGTTCGCCAGAAACAGCGTGAGCAATGCCATCGCCGACAGGATGGTCGCGGCGAACCACAGCGGCACGGAGCTATCGTCCTGCTGCCCTGTTATAAGCTGGTACAGATAAGCTACCATGAAGGTTATCGTCATAACGGCAAACAGGGCCACGATGCCCCTGATGATGGGGAACCTGACCTTCTCCTCATAGATTACATTGCCGTCGACGTTACTCATCGCGATCAACATTCGACATCGTTTATCTCTGACGCAGTTTGCTGTCGTTCTTCTCGACCGTCTCCATAAATACCTTTAACGCGATCTCGGACAGCTCCGGCGAGCAATCGGCAAGTCGATAATCCTGCCGCTCGGCCAGCTCCCGCCACTCGGGCGGCATATAGGCCAGCCTGTTAGCCATGCCGCCATCCTGATCGATAGCGGCGTAATATACCTTCCCGACGCCCGATGTAATGAGACGCCCCAGGCACATGGGACACGGCTCGATCGAGGAGAACAGCGTATAGCCGCCCATGCGCTCCACATCCCTGTGCTTCTCCTCGAACTTGGTCATCACATCCATCTCGGCGTGCATATCGCTGCGGAAGTACGGATAGAACACGCGATTGTGCCCTCTCTGCACTATCTTTTTGCCATTGACGAGCACAGCGCCAACGCCGAAGTTGCCCTCCAGCGCGGCTTCGATAGCTTCCTGAAGGGTGATTATCACGAACGTGTCGTGAAGGTAGTTCTTGTCAGGAACCATATTGTCGATCCTGGCCTTGAGCAGTTCTAATGTATTTTTTGTCGATTTAGACATTCTCGTTATCCTAATTGTCATTGCGAGCGCAGCGTGGCAATCTCCGTCAACCCCCTATATCCCCCAATCTTGGGGGATTTTATAAAAATAGGGGACACCCCTAATACCCCGTCAGGAGAGAATTCTCTCCTGTACCTCTCTTTCATAACCGTCATTCCGGCGCATGCCGGAATCCATACGTAGGGGCAATTCATGAATTGCCCCTACTATCTAATCTCCTCCGGGCTCGCGATCCTGCCCGCTATCGCGCTGGCGGCGGCTATAGCTGGATTAGCCAGATAAACCTCGGACTTGTTGCTGCCCATGCGCCCCACGAAATTGCGGTTCGTCGTCGAGATACACTTCTCTCCCGCAGCCAGCACACCCATGTAGCCGCCCAGGCACGGCCCGCACGTCGGGGTGCTCACCGCCGCGCCCGCTTTGATGAACGTCTCGATAAGGCCGCGGCGCATCGCTTCGAGGTAAACCTCCTGCGTGCCGGGTATGACGACGAGCCTTACATCGCGGTGAACCTTTCGCTTCCCGATGACGTCGGCGGCCACCTGCAGGTCCTCGATTCGGCCGTTGGTGCAGCTCCCGATAACTGACTGGTCGATCTTTACGTTCCCGACCTTGCTTATCGGCTTGGTCTTCGACGGCAGGTGCGGGAAGGCCACCTGCGGTTCGATCTTGGACGCATCGTATTCGAGGACGCGCTCATAAACCGCATCCGCATCAGGCTCATAGGCGCAATACTTGCGCTTCGTCCGGCCCTTGAGATACACCTTGGTTTTATCGTCGACGCGGAACAGTCCCGCCTTGCCTCCGGCCTCGATGGCCATGTTGGCCATAGTGAGACGGCCCTCGACGGATAACGAATCGATAGCCTTGCCGCAGAACTCCATGGCGTGGTAGCGCGCGCCGTCGACACCGATCTTGCCGATGGTGTACAGTATCAAATCCTTGCCGCCGACCCACTTCTTAAGCCTGCCGTTGAAGACGAACTTTATCGTCGAAGGCACCTTCATCCAGACCTCCCCCGTGGCCATAGCCGCGGCGATGTCGGTAGAGCCCATGCCCGTGGCGAAAGCGCCCAGCGCGCCGTACGTGCATGTGTGCGAATCGGCGCCCACCACCACATCGCCGGGGAGCACCAGCCCCTGCTCCGGCAGCAGCACGTGCTCAATGCCTCCGCAGCCCGCCTCGTAGTAAACCACCCCGTGTTTGCGGGCGAACTCGCGCATGAGCTTGGCCTGCTCGGCGGAGGCGATGTCCTTATTCGGCACGAAATGATCGGCCACCATCACGATCTTCTTCGAGTCGAAGACCTTCTTCACGCCGATGCGCTCGAACTCCTTTATCGATATCGGAGCCGTAATATCGTTGGCCAGTACAAGATCGACCCTGACGTCCAGGAACTCGCCCGGATGAACTCTTTTCTTGCCGCTGTGCGCGGCCAGTATCTTTTCCGCTATGTTTGATCCGCTCATCTTTCTTTTACCTTCTTCGAACTAAATGCCGACGTAATTTACCCATAAAATGTCGTTGATGCAACAGTAGTCTAGAACAAAACCGTAGTCCGTACAATACCGCACGTTCGAATCGGGATAGCTCAAATGATAATAAGAATAATCGAGGGTTCAGCCACGATTACGGTTGCCCCGTTTACCGAACGCCCGAAATCGGAATGCTGCTTATCCGATGAACAGCACGGCAAATGCTATAGCAAGGGCGGCGAAGCTGATGGTCATGTTTACCACCACCAGTATCATCGCCAGCTTGAGAGTTTGCTCCAGGTTCTGAATCCGACTCTCTGTCTTCTGTTCGTCCTTCTGTTCTTCCATCATTTCCCCCTGCTATATGCCCTTCGCTGCTATGAGGCGGTTTAAAGCGTTAACGTAAGCCTTTGCAGACGCTACTATTATATCGGTATCCGCGCCGCGTCCGAGGTAAACCATGCCATCGCTCTCTATCCTGATGGTAACCTCGCCCATGGCATCGATGCCCTCCGTCACCGAGGTGACGCTGAACTCGATGAGCTTGTTGGGCACGCCCACGAGACGGTTGATGGCCTTGTAAATAGCGTCGATCGGCCCGGTGCCCAGCGCGGCATCGGCTACCACCTTCCCGTCGGGAGCAACGAGCTTGACCGTGGCCGTGGGAATATTACGGTCGCCGCATGATACCTGAACCTGCTCCAGCCGGTATGTCTCCGATACGGTGCGTTTGTCTTCGGCGAGCAGCGATTCAAGGTCCCTGTTGGTGACCTCCTTCTTCTTGTCGGCAAGCTGTTTAAAAGCTGCGAAAGCGCGCGCCAGCTCCTCATCGCTCAGGGTGTAGCCCAGCTCCTCGAGCTTTTTCTTCAGGGCGTGGCGTCCGCTGTGCTTGCCCAGCACCAGCTTGTTAGACGGCCATCCCACCGTCTGCGGATCCATGATCTCATAGGTTATGGCTTTCTTTATCACGCCGTCCTGGTGTATGCCGGACTCGTGGCGGAAGGCGTTTCCGCCGACTACGGCCTTGTTCGGCGGCACTACGAAACCGGTTATCTCGCTGACGAGACGGCTGGTCCTGTATATCTGCGTCGTATCTATATTCGTCGCCGTACCGAAGAAATCGTGGCGTGTCTTTATGGCCATCACGATCTCTTCCATCGAAGCGTTTCCGGCGCGCTCCCCGATGCCGTTAACGGTGCACTCCACCTGCCGGGCGCCGGCCTTGACCGCGGCCAGGCTGTTGGCTACCGCCATGCCCAGGTCATCGTGGCAGTGCACGCTGATGACGGCCTTGCCGACATTCGGAACATGCTTGAATATGCCCTTTATCAGGCCGCCGAACTCGTCGGGCGTGGTGTAACCGACCGTATCCGGTATATTGACCGTCCTGGCGCCGGCAGCGATCGTCGCTTCCACGACTTTATAGAGGAATGACGGCTGGGTGCGGGTGGCATCCATCGGCGAGAACTCCACATCGTTAGTGTACTTCTTGGCGCGCTTGACCATATCGCATGCCAGCTTCAGGGCTTTCTCCTGGCTCATTTTCAGCTGAAAGTTAAGGTGATAGTCAGACGTCGAGAGAAACACATGTATTCGCGGCTTCTTGGCGCCCTTCACCGCCTCCCACGCGCGGTCAACAGCCTCCGCGTTTGCATGAGTCAGGGCGCATACCGAGGATTTCTTAACCTTTTCCGATATGAGGCGCACCGCCTCGAAATCGTCGGGCGAGGCGATGGGGAAGCCGGCCTCGATGACATCTACGCCGAGCTTTTCCAGTTGAAGCGCTATCTCGAGCTTCTCGTTGAGATTGAGGGTTGCGCCGGGAGCCTGCTCCCCGTCACGAAGAGTGGTATCAAAAATAATAACCTTGTCCATAAATATACGTCCTCCCTGGAGAATTATTCATTACACAACTGCTTATACCCCTCTCCTTCATTTCAGAGAGGGGCCGGTAAGGATGAGAATAACTCTCCGCAGTTGAGAACCCATATAGTACGACATGGCTGTTTTAAAATTATATTATGTCTTATGTAACTTTGTCTATGCCCGCGATATTTCTTGTAGGGGCGATTCATGAATCGCCCCTACGTAACGTTCTATATCTACGATTTATACTACAACCGTCGCTATTTCCCCTTGAGCCACGGCATCATGGCCCGCAGCTTCTTGCCGACCTCTTCAATCTCATGCTCTGCCTCGTTGCGCCGCGCCGCGTTGAAAACAGGCCGTCCCGCCTGATTCTCCAGTATCCACTCACGCGCGAAGGAGCCGTCCTGAATCTCGGCAAGTATCTGAGCCATCTCTTCACGAACGTAGTCATCGATCACGCGCGGGCCGCGGGAGTAATCGCCGTATTCCGCGGTATCGCTAACCGAGTAGCGCATGTACTCGAAACCGCCCTGGTATATAAGATCGATTATCAGCTTCAACTCATGGCAAACCTCGAAATAAGCGATCTCCGGCTGGTAACCGGCATCGACCAGCGTCTCGAATCCGGCCTTGATCAACGATGTTATGCCTCCGCAGAGCACCGCCTGCTCGCCGAACAGATCGGTCTCGGTCTCTTCCGCGAATGTGGTCTCTATGACACCGGCGCGTGTGCAGCCGATGCCCTTGGCATAGGCCAGCGCCATCTGCTTGGCCTTGCCGGACGCATCCTGATATACCGCGACAAGGGCCGGCACTCCCGACTTCTCGGTATAGAGCCTCCGGACCATGTGTCCCGGCGACTTTGGAGCTATCATTGTGACATCCACGTCCTTGGGCGGCACTATCTGCCCGTAGTGGATATTGAAGCCGTGCGCGAACATGAGCACCTTGCCCTTCTTCAGGTTGGCTTCAACAGAGCTCTTGTATATCTCTTTCTGCAGCTGATCCGGCACCAGCATCATGATGATATCGGAGGCCTTGGCCGCCTGCTCGGCTGTGACCACTTCCAGGCCGGCCTTGACCGCGGCCTTCCATGGGACGCTGTTCTTAAGCTCGCCCACGATGACCTTGCATCCGCTCTCCTTCAGGTTCTGCGAGTGCGCATGCCCCTGGCTGCCGAAGCCGATTATGCCGATGGTTTTGCCCTTGAGCAGTTCCAGCTTGGCGTCCTTATCGTAGTACATCTTCACCATTTACATATCTCCTTACCAGTTTGTTACCTCTGATTTCTTAGGGCGAGCGCTCCTCGCCACGATTTTACTAGTATCATGATGAGCACCGGCTACGCCCCGCGTCATGGCTATCCTGCCCGTGCGCGTCAACTCCCGCACGCCGAAGTCGTTCAGGAGGCGCAGCAGCGACTCAAGTTTATCCTCGTCGCCGGTGACCTCAACGACAACGGAATCGGCGGCGACATCGACTATCTTTGCCCTGAATATATCGACCACCTGCATTATCTCGCTCCTGGTCTCAGGCGTGGCCTTGACCTTGATCAAAGCAAGCTCCCTGGCGACCATATCCTCCTCCGTGATATCGAGGACCTTCAGCACGTTGACCAGCTTGTCCAGTTGTTTTCTCACCTGTTCCACGGAGACCGTCGAGCCGTCTACTACAATGGTCATGCGCGATACGCCGGCGACCTCGGTATGGCCGACGGCTATGCTGTCTATATTGAACTGTCTTCTGCGGAAGAGGCTTGAGACCCGGTTCAGCACACCGGGCTTGTCCTCGACCCATGTTATTAAAGTATGTTTCGCCATTATTTTCTCCTGGCCTTCTCCCTGGGCTCCTCTATCATTTCAGACAGGTTTGCGCCGGGGCGCACCATGGGATAGATATTTTCCTCCGGCTCCGTGCGGAAATCGATCAGGAACGGCCCGTCGTGCTTCATGGCGCGCTGTATCGCACCCGTCACCATGCGCCTGTCAGTGACCCTCTCTCCCGCTATGCCGTAAGCCTCCGCCAACTTAACGAAATCGGGACCATAAAGCGGCGTGGCGACATAGCGGCGATCATAGAACAACTCCTGCCACTGACGTACCATGCCCAAGTATCCGTTATTCAGGATCGCTATCTTGACCGCCAGCTTCTCCTGTACGATTGTGGCCAGCTCCTGCAACGTCATCTGGAAACCGCCGTCTCCGGCGACACACCATACGGCATCATGTGGACAAGCTACCTTTGCGCCCATAGCGGCCGGGAGTTCGAACCCCATGGGGCCGAGACCTCCCGAAGAAAGAAACTTATTAGGTTTATCGTATTTAAAATAGTGAGCCGCGAACATCTGATTCTGTCCGACACCGGTAACGATTATGGCCTCACCTTTTGTGACCTCATATATCTGATTCACCACATACTGCGGCAACACGCTCTCGCACTGCCTTATCGCAAGAGGCGGATGCTCGCGTTCCCACTCCTGTATCTGGGATATCCAATCGACATGATTCTCCACCTCGATCTGAGCGTTCAAAACCTTAAGAACATGCCGGATATCCCCGACTATAGGGACATCAACCCTGACGTTTTTTCCGATCTCAGCCGGGTCTACATCTATATGAATGATCTGGGCCTTGGTCGCGAACCCGGCCACGCTGGCCGTAGCCCTGTCATCGAACCTCATCCCGACAGCGATGATAAGATCGGCAGCGTTCACAGCCATATTGGCGTGAGCCAGCCCGTGCATGCCCAGCATGCCGAGACACAGCATATGCGTACCGGGGAACGATCCGAGGCCGAGCAGCGTGTTCACCACAGGTATCTGCGACTTCTCGGCAAGCTCCTTCAACTCGGCACAGGCGCCGGAATCTATGACTCCCTTTCCCGCTATTATCAGCGGCCGCTTTGCTTCATTTATGAACTTGACCGCCTTCTTTATCTGAGCCGGATGGCCGCGGACGGTGGGCTTATAGCCCGGCAGTTCCGCCTTCTCTGGATAATGATATTCCGACTCCTCGACGAAAACGTCGCGCGGTATGTCGACAAGCACCGGCCCCTGCCTGCCCGTGCTGGCGATATGGAACGACTCCTTGATCACAGCCGCCAGTTCGTGCGCCGAGGCCACCAGATAGTTATGCTTGGTTATCGGCAGCGTGATGCCGGTAATATCTATCTCCTGAAATGCGTCCTTTCCAATGAACGGACGAGCCACCTGTCCGGTTATGGCCACCATGGGCACCGAGTCCAGATAAGCCGAGGCGATACCCGTTATCAGGTTAGTCGCCCCCGGCCCCGAGGTCGCCAGGCACACCCCGACCTTGCCGCAGGACCTGGCATAGCCCTCGGCCGCATGCGCCGCGCCCTGCTCGTGCCGGCATAAGACGTGATGCAGCTTGCCGTACTGCGGCAGCGTATCGTAGAAGGGCAACAGTACGCCGCCGGGTATGCCGAACATAACCTTTACGCCTTCCTTAAGAAGGCTCTCACAAACTATCTGTGCTCCCGTCAGCTTCATCTATGCCCCCTAACTCTCGAAAACTGCCCCGTTGCCCGCCGATGTAACCTTCTCGGCGTAGCGTACCAGATACCCCGACTTTATCTTCGGCTCGAACCGCGGCAGCTTCGCCAGCCGAGCCTTTATCTCCTTATCCGTTAAATCGACATCGAGCCGATTCTTCGCTATATCGATTAATATGGTATCGCCGTCCTTCAGCGCGGCGATAGGCCCCCTCGATGCCGCCTCCGGCGAAACATGGCCGATGGCCGCCCCCTTGGTAGCCCCGGAGAAACGCCCGTCCGTAATCAGCGCGACGCTGTCGCCCAGCCCCATGCCGACGATTATCGACGTCGGGCCCAGCATCTCGCGCATGCCCGGCCCGCCCTTGGGCCCTTCGTAGCGTATGACGACAACATTGCCCGGCTTTATCTTCCCGCCGAGGATGGCCGCAGTGGCCTCCTCCTCGCTGTCGAACACCCGAGCCTTACCCGTATGTTTCATCATCTTCGGCGATACCGCGCCACGCTTGACCACCGCGCCGTCCGGAGCCAGGTTGCCGAACAGTATCGCCAGGCCGCCCGTCTTGGAATACGGCTTGGAGAACGGCCTTATAACATCCGCATCCAGCACCCGCGCCTTGATGATCTCGCGCCCGATGGTCTTGCCCGATGCCCGCTTAACGCTCTTGTTCAGCAGCGGCTCGATCTCCTTCATAACCGCAGGGATGCCGCCCGCCAGATTGAGGTCCTCGATGCGATATTCGCCGGCCGGGCTCAGCTTGCACAGATGCGGCGTCCTATCGCTTATCTCATTTATATCCTCAAGCGGGAACTTTATCCCGGCCTCGTTGGCGATAGCTATCAGATGAAGCACCGAGTTGGTGCTGCCGCCCAGCGCCATATCTACCATGAACGCGTTCTGCACCGCCTTCCTGGTTACGATGTCACGCGGACAAACGTTCGACTGCAACAGATCGACAATCTGCCTGCCGGTCTCGCGTGCTAACGCGATGCGCCTGGCGTCGACGGCAGGTATGGTGCCGCTGCCGGGCAGCGACATGCCCAGCGCCTCGGTAAGACAGTTCATGGTATTGGCAGTAAACATGCCTGCACAGCTCCCGCAACCTGGACAAGCGATGCGTTCGAGTTCCAGAAGCTCCTCCTCGGTCATCTCTCCCGAATTGACCTGTCCCACGCCGACGAACATGGTATTTAAATCTATCTTCTCGTCCGGCCTGCCGCCGCGGCGTCCGGCCTGCATCGGCCCCCCGCTGATGAAAATCGACGGGATATTGAGACGCACCGCCGCCATCATCATGCCAGGTATTATCTTATCGCAGTTGGGGATGAACACCAGCGCATCAAAGGCATGCGCCTGGGCCACGGTCTCCACCGAGTCGGCGATGAGCTCGCGGCTGGGCAGGCTGTACTTCATGCCGATATGCCCCATAGCGATGCCGTCGCACACGCCGATTGTGTTGACCTCGAACGGAGTGCCGCCCGCGCTGCGAATCCCGCCCTTGACCGCATCGGCGATCTGGCGCAGATGAATATGGCCGGGGATCACCTCGCTGAAGCTGTTGACGACACCTATGAAAGGCTGTTTTATTTCAAGATCGGTCAAGCCCATCGCATAATAAAGCGAACGATGCGGCGCTCGCGCGAATCCCTTTTTAACTGTATCGCTTCTCAAAACCGGCATCCTTTCGAAAACAATATAATAGTATAACAGAAAATCATTCGCAAACGGTATCACAGCGCCAATCTATTGTCAAGCAGATTTGGCTACGCCGACCAGCCGGGATATATCCTTAAGCCCTTCCTTCTTCATGTAGCCCGCGATACCGTCGAGAACTTCCAGAGGAGCCTGAGGATTGACCATTATCGCCGTGCTCAGCCATACCGCGCTGGCTCCCGCCATGATGAACTCGATGGCGTCTTCCGCGCTTGCGATGCCGCCGCCGCCGATGACCGGCACCTTCACCGCGCCCGACACGCGATAGACCATATACAGAGCGACCGGCTTGATGGCAGGTCCGGAGAGCCCTCCCGTCGTCGCGCCGAGGAACGGCCTCCTGGCCTTGATATCGATGGCCATACCGCGCAACGTGTTTATCAGCGATATCGCATCCGCGCCCTCCGCCTCGACCGCGCGCGCTATCTCGACGATGTCGGTTACATTCGGGCTGAGCTTCACTATGAAAGGCAGGCTCGTATGTCCATTGACAGCCCTCGTCACCTCAGCTGCGTCACGCGCGTTCGTGCCGAACTCCATGCCGCCGCGCGCCACGTTGGGGCAGCTGATATTTACTTCGATTCCGGCGATGCCTTTAACGCTATCGAGCTTGTAAGCCAGCTCTGCATATTCGTCGACGTTCTCGCCGGCTATGTTGACTATAACCGGAACCTTCCACTTCGCCCATACCGGCGCTTTATCCTTAATCAAGGCATCGATGCCGATGTTCTCAAGGCCGATCGAATTCAGAACGCCCGAAGCTGTTTCATATATGCGCGGCTGCGCGTTGCCGGCCTTTGGCTTCAGCGTAGTGCCCTTGCAGATTATCGCCCCGAGTTTATCGATATCGACCATCCCGGCATATTCGTCGCCGTAGCCCACGGTTCCGGACGCGGCGATTACCGGGTTCTTGATTTCCAGCCCGCGTTCATTTTTTGGCGCTATCTGCACTTTCAGGTTCAAGGAACATCCCTCCGAAATACTTACACTATGATACCCCTTCTATATCTGCCGTTCAACTGTCCGCAATCGAACCGGTAGCAATACCCCGTAGGGGCGCCGCTTGCTGCGCCCTTTTTATCGGGCAGGGCAAGCCCTGCCCCTACCTGATAACCAACGTACGAGGAATTAACAGGCGGTTCGGACAATACCCCCTACACTTGACATCGCCGCCCCATACTTTAAACTAACAGAATCGATGAATTGAATAATTCGAGGGCAGGGAATATGCGAGCTGTAATATTTCTAAGTATCGCCGTAATCGGCATTATAATCGGCGCCGCGTCTTACTATATAGGCTACATGCGCGGCGATTCATATGGATACGATGAAGGCTACAACACCGGCGTGATCGACGGAGCGGGCACTGGATACGAACTGAGAGACCCGACATACTCTGAACTGCAACGATTCATCGAAGAAGACAATACGGATAAAAACGAGTATGTCGAAGGTATCTACTCATGCAGCGACTTTGCCGCAAGCCTCAACAACAATGCGGTTCAACTGGGATATAACGCCGCTTACGTGTACATCGCATATCCTGACGGATCGGGACACGCCATCAACGCTTTCCAGACCGTCGATAAAGGAATTATCTTTATCGAGCCTCAGTACGACGACGAGGTGCAGCTTACTATAGGCAGCAGCTACTCGGAGCAAAACGGGTACCAGGCGTCAGACCATGACGATAATATTATCAGATACGTCCTGGTGTGGTAGCGAACATATATACGTCATCGGTTATTTGAAGCCAAGAAATACTATGATATACTCTATACGAAACGCCAGCGTAGCTCAGGGGTAGAGCAGTGGTTTCGTAAACCACCGGTCGTCGGTTCAATTCCGACCGCTGGCTCCAAATTTTGGAGGGACAATTGAGCAGGCTTTTGGAAAAACTGGAGCAGATATCGAGAGGCAACTCCAAGCCCATGGGCTTCGCAGCCATTGCCGCTAAATCAAAGCTTGCCAGTATGCTCATCATCGCCGATGTGGGCGATAACGACAAGGCGGCGGCTATCGCCGCGGACTATGCCGATGCGATCGTATTGAACAGCCTCGACAGGAAAAATCTCGCGGCTAAAAGCAGTCTTCCCTGGGGAGCCCCAGTAAGCGATCCGTCAGATGTAAAAGACAGCGGATGCGATTTTATATTGATCGATACTGAAAAATCGCCGGTCGCTCTGCTTCAGGAAGAAAAGCTCTGCCGCATTATCGAGATCGATCCCGCCCTGCCCGACGGCCAGATAAGAGCGGCAAGCCAACTGCCCGTTGACATGGTCCTCATCTCGGGCGATACCGCCGTATCCATGAAACGATTGCTCACATGCCAGCACATAGCGAATCTTATCGGCAAATACCTTCTGGTGCGCGTACCATTGGAAATATCGCCGGCGGAACTTAGAGAGCTATGGGAGATAGGCATGATCGGGATCGTCGTCCCCGTGAAAGGCGACGCTAAGAAAGAACTCGCGGCATTGCGCCAGGCCGTCGACGCTCTGCCCGCAGCAAGGAGAAAACGCGGCCCCAGAGCCAGCGCCATTCTGCCTTCAATCGCGCCGTCGGCCCCGACTGAAAGTGAAGAGCCGGACGAGGACGATGAGTAAACGGCCCGATCAAGAAGCCTCTACCTGATTTTACATGTATCTCCTATCCCTTTTAATTCCCCCAAATCTGAGTTTTACAGTGGGTTGACGACGATTCGATGAATGACAAACTTCTCTTCGGCACAGGCGGCACGCCGCACACCTCCAGATCGGAAAGCACGGCGGACGGCATCGAGCGCATCGCCGAACTGGGACTCGGCTGCATGGAGGTCGAATTCGTCTACGGCGTCAACATGAGCCAGGCCATGGCCCGCAAGGTAGGCGAGACGGCTAAGAGACTCAACGTAAAGCTCAGCGCGCACGGCCCGTACTATATAAACCTGAACGCGCACGAAGAGGAGAAGCTCATCGCCAGCAGGAAGCGGCTGATGCAGACGGTCCGAATCGCATCGATTATAGGAGCGCAGAGCATTATCTTTCACCCCGCCTTCTACCTCAAAGACCCCCCCGATGAAGTATACGCCCGGGTAAAAAAAGAACTTGAAGACATCGTAAGCGCGATGAAATCAGAAAATCTCGAAGTTACGCTCAGGACAGAGACCACAGGTAAAGCAAGCCAGTTCGGCAACCTGGACGAGGTGCTGCGCCTGAGCGCAGAAATCGACGGCGTGGCACCGTGTATCGACTTCGCACATCTGCACGCGCGGCACGGCAAGGCGAATACTTATGCGAAATTTAAGTCGATACTGGGACAGGTCGAAGATAGGCTGGGACGCGACGCCCTGAACGATATGCACATCCATCTGTCAGGCATAAAATACTCCAGCAAAGGCGAGCTTGGCCACCTCGACCTCAAAGATTCCGATATGAACTACCTGGAACTTTTCAGGACATGGAAAGAATTCGATATCAAAGGGCTGGTCATCTGCGAAAGCCCCAGCCTTGAAGCCGACGCGCTCATCATGCAAGAGACGTATAACTCGCTGTAAAAACAGAGGTACAGGAGACCCTGTCTCCTGACGGGGTATTAGGGGTGTCCCCTATTTTTTAAAAAATTCCCCCAAGATTGGGGGATTACAGGGGGTTGATAATCCTATATCTCTTTCCTCATCAGCGCCTGCCACGCCCCGACGATGAAAGCAACCGCCAGCCCCGCGCTGATGCACAGCGAGCCCCACGCACCCGTGCCCTTCCCCAGGATGAGACCGTTGCCCCAATCCAGTACCCCCATCGGCGCGTATGATCCGATGTTCGGAATCGCAGACAGCGCCCATAGAACAACGATTACAACCAGAGCCGCCCCGCCGGCGGCAAATGCGCTTTTAAAGATGCTGCTGCACAGCAAAGTTATCGAGATGCAGAGCAGAAGGAACAGCCCGGCCAGCGCGGTCGCGGCGGCGAATGCCGCACCCCCGACGCCATCGAACAGGACGCCGACGTAAATGTAGCAGAACAGTGCGCTTACTATCAGGCTGATCTCGAAAGTTACAGCCAGCGCTGCCAGCTTGGCGACGACGAACGTGCCACGGCCTACAGGTTTCGACAGGGTGAGCAGAGCGGTGCCGCGCTCCCGCTCCCGCGACACGGCACCCATGGCGACGAGGATGACAACCACCATTCCTATCTGGGCGATGCTGCCCAGGAACTCCATGGAAACATCGGCGGCGGTGAAATCCGGTATGGGCAGTTGTGTGCCCTCGGATGTATTTACTATCGAAGGCAGGTAGTACAGCATGAGCGGCGTGCCCATACCCAGCACCAGGAAAACCGCCAGGACTATAAGCAGCCTGTGGGTCTTTGCCTGCTCCCGCAGTTCTTTTTTGAACAGTACTAAGAAACCCTTCATACCTTCTCTCGAGCGCCGATCATCTGTATAAAGACATCTTCCAGGCTCGGCGATATCAGCTCGTAGCGGATCAGAACGAGGCCGCTGTCCGATACTATGCCGGGAAGCTCGCGCTTGGCCACGGCCACATCGTCCGTGCGTATGCGAAGCATGGCTCCTGCGTCGCGCCCGGCCTCCTCCACCGCAGTAACCCAGGGCAGCGACCTGAGGCGCGCGGCGAGCGGGCTCGCATCGCCTTCCACTTCCAACTCAAAGACGGGACTGGCGAAACGCTCCCTTAATCTATTTGTGCTCTCCTGTATCACGAGGCGACCCTTATCGATGATGCCGACCGTATCGCAGGTGCGCTCCACATCGGACAGGATATGCGTCGACATGAAGATGGTTGTATGCGACTTCAATTTTATGATGGCGTCCAGCACCTCGCGGCGGCCGATGGGATCAAGGGCCGAGCACGGCTCATCAAGGAACAGCACCCCGGGACGATTCATCATCGCTTGAGCCAGGCCGAGTCGCTGGCGCATGCCCTTGGAGTAGCCGCCGATCTTCCGTTTCGCCGCATCCTTCAGTCCGGCGAACTCCAGCATCTCGTCGCACCGTTTCCTGTTTTCATGAGACGGCAGGCGGAACAGCTCGCCGACATACAGAAGAAAATCGCGCCCGGTCATCCAGTTGTAGAACGACGGCTCCTCGGGAAGGTAGCCGATCCTGTTGCGCAAATGGACGGAGTTGATCCGGACACGTTCGCCCATGATGGAAGCTTGACCGACTGTGGGCTGACTGAGCCCTACGAGAAGCCTGACCGTGGTTGTTTTGCCCGCGCCGTTGGGGCCGAGGAAACCGAAGACCGAGCCCTGTTCAACGAACAGGTCGAGATTATCTACGGCGATGACGCTGCCGTATTGTTTGGTTAAACCACGGCATGCGATCGCTTCCACAGCGAATCACTCGTCCTCCCTGCCGAAAATGAGGTAGACGATGGGGCCGATGATATTTATCAAAATCACGACGAGAGCCCAGACGACCTTGTTCCCGCCTTTGACCTTATCCCTTTTGACCAGGTCGACGAGAGCGAATATCATGAGTCCCAACTGGATCAGCACCAGGGGTATTATCAATGCTATCATTGTGCCGCTCATAGCTTCACCTTCCCCGTCTTCGCCAGGCGCTTCTCCGCGGCGATGATGTCCATTATCTCATCGACTGCATCTTCGATAACATTGTTAACCACTATATAATTGAACGTCTCCGCCAGAGCCATCTCCTCCTGCGCCGTAGTTATGCGCCTGCTCAGATCTGCGGATGACTCGGTGTTCCTTTTGCGCAGGCGATCCTCCAGCTCCTCCATCGAGGGCGGCGCCAGGAATATCAGCACTGCATGCGGCATGACCTTCTTTATCGTCATCGCCCCCTGCACGTCTACCTTGACCATGACGTCATGCCCCTCTTTAAACGCCCGCTCCACCCTGTCCCGCGGCACCCCGTAGTAGTTGCCGTAGACCTCGGCCCACTCCAGCAGTTTCTTTTTCTCGATCATATCCTCAAATTTATCACGGGACACGAAATCGTAATGCACCCCGTTCGATTCAATCTCGCGCTTAGCCCTGGTGGTGGTCGTCACAACGAATCGCATGGATCGCGCCAGCTTCCTTATGCGCATCAGCACAACGTCCTTGCCCACACCGGACGGGCCGGACAGCACGAACAGCACATGCTTATTGTCGCCGGTTACTTTTTCCTTCAGTGTCAATCCACTTTGCTTCCCGCAGCCCTGCCGGAGATGGTCTCCGGGGCTATGGCCGCCAGTACTATATGGCCGCTGTCCATTATTATTACCGCCTTTGTCCTCCTGCCGCTGGTCAGGTCCACCACCAGCCCATCCTCCTTGCCCTCCTGAACCATCCGCTTCATCGGAGCCGAAGCCGGATGCGCGATCGCCACGACTTTGTTGACAGCGATGATGTTACCGAAGCCGACATGCACCAGTTCCGCCTTCATAATCTTTACCCTAACGCCTGACCTTTCTCAACGTTCTAAGTGGAAATGCGTTCAAGCTCCTCCCAGAAACCGGGATAAGAGACCGTTACCGCATCCGCGTCGTGGATAACTATTTCCCCCTTTGACACGAGTGAAGCGATGCCCATCGTCATCGCCAGACGATGGTCCCCGTAACTCTGGCACTCCCCTCCCTTGATGCCACCACCCCCGTGAATAACCATGCCGTCGGATAGTTCCTCAATATCAACACCTATCTTCGACAGCTCGGACACGGTCGTGCGGATCCTGTCCGATTCCTTCACCCTCAGCTCCTGCGCGCCGCGGATAACCGTATTGCCGTTTGCGCATGCGCCGGCCAGCGCTATGAGGGGTATCTCATCGATTATGCGCGGGATCATATTGCCCCTGATCCTTATTCCCATCAACCGGCTCGTCTCGATCGAAACTTCTGCTACGGGCTCACCGCCCTCCTTTGATACGCGATCCACTTTCAGCTTAGCGCCCATTTCGAGCAGCACGTCGATTATGCCGGCCCTGGTTGGATTGATGCCCACATTTATAATCCGCAGTTTCGCGTCGGGATGTATGGCGCCCGCGACGAGCCAGAAAGCAGCCGAACTGATATCACCCGGCACCGACACGTCGACGGGAGCGCGAGGAGCGGAAGGAGTCAGCTCTATGGTCTTATCGTCTCGGGTAATCCTCACGCCCAGCGCGCCGATCATGCGTTCAGTGTGGTCTCTGGAAATCGACGGCTCCGTTATCGTGGTCTTGCCCTCGGCAAAGAGTCCGGCAATCAGTATCGCTGACTTTATCTGGGCGCTGGCCACCGGCATTTTGTACGTTATACCCTTCAGCCCGCGGCCTTTTATCGCCAGCGGCGCCAGTGAATCATTCTTCCGCCCCCATATATCCGCGCCCATGTGACGCAGGGGATTGATCAGACGGTCCATAGGGCGCGAGCGCAGCGAAGCGTCGCCCGTTATAACCGAGAAGAACGGCTGAGCCGCGAGCAGGCCCCCCATAAGACGCATCGTAGTGCCGCTATTGCCGGCGTTGAGCACATCGTCCGGAGACCTGAACCCGCCGGGGCCGACGCCGTCGACCATGAAGACATCGCCCTCGCCTGTTATTTTTACGCCCAGCGCCTGAAGACACGACATAGTGGAACGAACGTCATCGCCTGATGAAAGGTTCTCTATGCGCGCCTTTCCTTTGGCGATACTGTTCAAAATAAGGGCGCGGTGAGATATCGACTTATCTCCGGGTGTAGTGATGTCCCCGCGCAGGGATTTGCGATTGGTCAAACACTTATCCAATAGACATCATCTCTGGCGCAGCCAGTCCTCTCTTGCTTCTCTGACCTTGATGAAGTATTCCTCTATTTTCTCGTCTCCGCCGCTTACCAGACGACGCAGCTCTTGAAGACTGTCGATGTATCTGTCTAAAGCTTCAACGATATGTTTTTTGTTGGTAAGACATATGTCGCGGCTCATCCTCGGATCGCCGGACGCCAGACGCGTTGTGTCCCTGTAACCCGACGACGCCAGCCTGGACATGGCCGTCCAGTTGGGATCATTGACGGTTGTCGACACAAGCGCGACCGACAGCAAATGCGGCAGGTGGCTTATACCCGCGACAAACGCGTCATGCTCCTTCGCATCGATGTAGAAGGGTTTGGCGCCGACGGTCTTCACCATGTCTTCCATCTTCCTGCGCGATTCGGCCTTAACGTTGCCGCCGGGGACCAGGCAATACGTGCAGCCACGGAACAAATCGGCATCGGCGGCGGCTATACCGGCGAACTCTCTCCCAGCCATGGGATGCCCGCCGATAAAATAGGCCTTTTCGGGAAGATATTCCTCTGCCCATTTCATGACGTCGGCTTTGGTGCTGGCGACATCGGTGACGATGACTCCTTTTGTAAAATGCTCAGCTATTTCCACCAATACGTCTTTCACGGCAAGGACGGGAGTCGCGATAACTATGATATCCGCGCCCTTGATCGTCGACGGCATATCGGAACCGCACTTGTCGACAACCCCACGAGCTAACGCAGCAGAGGCAGTTTCAGAACGCCTCGCATACCCAGACACCTCGGCTCCAGCCGCCTTCAGTGCCAGCCCCAGCGATCCGCCGATGAGCCCCAGCCCTATAATAGCCACCCGCATTCGACCGCACCTCTCATCCTTTTTAGAATTAGCACATTATAACACAGTCCTTTTCATTAGTAGAAGAAAAATCCGCAGAGGTTCTCCACCGTCATCCGTGACAACATCGTAGGGGCGAGGATCGTCTCGCCCCCAGTTCATATACCATGCGTCATTGCAAGTCCTTCCATATACCTATATATCATGGAAGGACGACGAAGCAATCTCTATCAAAACTATATGAAACTAACTATCAAGATTGCCACGTCGACATTCCATACTAAAACTCTAGGGATCATCCCCTCGCAATAACGTTATCGCGGTCTTTGCTTTGACAAAAAGACTATGTCCATTTAAACTATACCCACCTCATGAGTTACGAATAAACCCAATGGAGTTATCAAATGGCAGATGATAATAAGTGTCCGATATTGCAGAACCCGCACATTGGATAAAGAAACAAGGTCGATCATGGTAAATGACTTTAATAGTACAAATAATAATGATTTGCCGGACTTGCATCATCTGAGTTCATATAAACTGGAGATTTTAAAAACAAATAGTCAAAAGTACATAAAATCTAAGGGGTTGTCTTGTTTCGGAGTGGCTGCAGCTTTAAGTGGTACTTTAACACGAATCAATGCACCGCTTATATATGTCGTTATATGTTTTATGGCATTTCTTACTATAGCAGGTTTTTTCATATATTTTGACAAGTTCTTACCTTATAACTGGTGGAAACAAATTGGAGCTCAATTAGCTGGAATTAATCTCGTACATGTATCATTGTCTTTAGGATTAGTAGGGGCAGGCTTAACCTTTTACGATAACAAATGGACAACTCTTGCATTAATATATTGTGTTACTTCTTTAGTTGTGGTAGGTGCTGGTACAGGAAGGGATTCTGGTAACGTCATAGCAATCTTTCTTCAATATGTTCGTCGCAGAGTTAGATGGGATGTTAGTCGAGTGACTCATAAAATTCTGTATCTTATAGCTTTGTTATTCTCAATACTAATAGTTGTAGGAGTATTTCAACCGTGGATACAGTCAAATGGGTTATCAATCTCGGGTTGGAGTCTATCACAATATATACACTACGGGATTACTGATTACAATAAAGCGATCACATCCTTTATTTTTGGGATTTTTATTGCAGTTTTTTCTGTGATCGCTCTTGTCGTTCTGCATCAGAGATCTAGAATTCGGCAGTCCAGGATTTTGCTATTTTCTAACGCAGTGATACTCGTCTGTTTTTTGTCTGCAGTTATATCAAGCGCATTTTTCTCAATAACTCGTGATGGATTTTCTAGTTCCTGTCAAGTTAGTTATGGATTAGTGATTTCTCTGGTAGGAGCTACGTTGGGACTAATAACTGGATTCTTCATATTTATTTTTAGTCTTCCTAATACGTTTAAAAGTATCTCCAGAGAATCTCTCTGTGGCCTTTTATGCAGTTTGCAGTGCTTTAGGGAACAGGAATGCGAGTTGATCACAACTAATAATAGCAGAAAGGAGGGAAGTCATGTCCCATTGGAAAGGCGCAAAATATAAAGGTGACAACTTTGAGCAGGGAGCTGATGGGGCATTTAACGTTTCGTGGCAAGTTTGTTATTGTGATAAAGATTATATCTTGGAAGAGTATAAGGAACGAAGAACAGCACCAGATGGGCGTCTTGTGATTGCTGAACTACGGAATAAGGAAGGCGTTCCGCCTTCATTTTTATTTCGCTGGGATGAAAAAGATGATCATTTAAACGTTGATATTAATGGGGTGACGAATACTATAGCAGAGTCTTTTAAAAAAGGAAAGGGAGGATATAAGGGTCATTGTCCCAAACGTAGGAAATCAGAGAATACGACTTTCGAGGTTGATATCAGGATACTAGACAAACAGATATTTCATGGCTATGTTAAATTTAATATTAACCATATGGCTAAGTCGGCAACCAGCATGGGGCTTGCAGTCAGCGCAAGTTATAAATTTACTAGCAGAAAAGAAGCCACTAGTTAATGCTGTTAAAGGTGTTCTTTACCTTCAACAATCTATGGGTCGCTGTCAGCGAGGTGAAGAACACCACACCGAGCAGAAATCAATTGTTGCTTTGACAAAAACCCGATGTCCATTTAAACTATACCAAATCCATAAATCACGAATAGATCCATATGTATACAGATAAACTCTGGACTGAAGGGAATACGATATGAGACTGACGAGGATAACTTTATTAGCGCTGCTGGGTATTTCACTGTTGGCTGCTGTTGCCTGTAATTCCAACTCTGAACAGGAACCGACGCCCACGCCTGCCGCTTCCGTTACGCAACAGCCGACGGTAACGCCAACGGCAACAACACCCGCCGCGGCTTCTGTAACCGTCTCGATCGATGCGCCGGAAACCGTGAAGAAGAGCTCCGGACGTTATTTCCACGCTTATGTTGCAATCACCCCGGTAGACGGCTTCTTTATCGCGCAATATGACATATCTTACGACCCGGACGTCATCAGGGTTCAGGACGTACGCGTAGGCGATATTTCCGATACAGCAACACGTATCGAAGAATGGGGCTACGTGCCGGCGAATACCCAGGGCACCTTGAGGATATTCAATACCGTGCCGGCCAGCGCCGGCGCCGATAGTATAAGCGGCGAAGGCTATTTAGCCGATATATATTTTAAAATCATGGGCGACCCCGGCGATTCCAGCACCATATCTTTCGTTGAGGGTCTCGGGGACCCGGCGGGCCATCTGACTATTGTTAATACACAAATCCTCGAGATTACCGCGACATGGGTCGACGCCTCGGTAACCATAGAGTGAACATAGTATCGATTTATTTTCGCTGTTGAAGGTGTTCTTCACCTTCAATAAGCACTACCTCATTCGGCGATGTAAAGAACGCAACGCCGAGCAAAAAAAGAAGGGGTATTAAATGAAGAAATTCTTTCTTTCCATCATTCCTGTTTTGATAATAACCATTGTCATCGTCGGGTGTGGATCGAGCGACACATCTTCGTCAGGCAATACTGAATTGCAGGGGACATGGGTCGGGATCTTAACCGAGACATGCTATACACCTCCGTGTAGAACATACGATATTACGTTTACCTTTAACGGTGATGATTTAGCGGTAACAAACAATGGGAAAGATATTTCAGGGACATTTACTCTTAATACCGTAGCCAATCCCAAGACGATCGACTTTTACATTGTCACAGATGAATATGGTCCTGAGTACGAAGGAAAAACTGCAATGGGCATCTATCAGCTCAATGGTTCAAATCTGGAGCTCGCACTAGGAGAAGCGGGCGGTGTTAGACCGACATCATTTGCCGAGGATAACTCGATTATTCTTATCAAGCAATAAGTGAAAATCCATCTCGGATTTTTATAACGCGTTATATTATGCTACATAGGGGCGCAACATGCTGTGCCCCTACCTTTTTCCCCGCTTGTTCTAGTTTTAAATTCAAATATGATATACTAGTCCCATTCAAGGAACGGAAACATGAAAGACTTAATATCCATAGCCGATTTGTCATCCAAAGACATACAGGGACTGATAGACAGCGCCATCGAGCTTAAGCGCAAGCGCATCGGCAAACAGCTTGCAGGCAAGACGCTGGCGTTGATCTTCGAGAAGCCTTCGCTGCGCACGCGCGTCAGCTTTGACGTAGGCATGTACGAACTGGGCGGGCACTCGATATATCTGTCACCCGCCGAGATAGGGCTGGGGAAGCGCGAGCCGGTTGAGGACGTGGCCGCGGTGCTCTCGCGCTATGTTCACGGCATCATGGCCCGCACCTTCTCTCATGATACAGTCGTGCAACTGGCGAAATATGCGACCGTACCCGTGATCAACGGCCTATCCGATGAGGAGCACCCGTGCCAGATACTGGCCGATCTGCAGACTATCTACGAGAAAAAGGGGGCGCTGAAGGGATTGTCCGTAGCTTATATCGGCGATGCCAACAACTGCGCCAACAGCCTGCTCCTGGCCTGCGCCATCACGGGCATGGAGTTTCGCATCGCCTGCCCCGCCGGATATGCTCCGTCGAAAGCGATGTTGCTCAAGGCCAAAGGGAAGAAGGGCCGCGTTGTAATCACAGACGATCCGAAAAAGGCGGTTAGCGGCGCCGACGTTATATATACCGATGTGTGGACCAGCATGGGTCAGGAAGAGGAGTCGGCGAAACGCCGCAAGGATTTCTCCGGCTACCAGGTGAACGGCAAGCTGATAGCCGTCGCCAAGAAAGACGTGATACTCATGCATCCGCTTCCGGCGCACTACGGCGAGGAGGTCGCCGCGGGCATGCTGAGGAATCCGCACTCGGTAGTTTTCGACCAGGCGGAGAACCGCCTCCATATGCAGAAGGCAATACTTGTAAAGCTGATGAAATGACCAAGCCTATAGTCGCCATCATAGGACGGCCCAACGTAGGCAAGTCCACACTGTTCAACCGCCTGGTGGGAAGGCGGGTGGCCATCGTCGAGGACGAGCCCGGCACCACCCGCGACCGCCTCTATGCCGACATCTCATGGAAGGAAAAATCTTTTTCCCTAATCGACACCGGCGGCCTTCTAGCCGACCCTTCGACCAGTATCGAGCAACTTATTAAACATCAGGTGGTAACCGCGATCGAGGAAGCCGATGTCATCATATTCGTTATCGATGTTCTGGATGGCATTACTGTAGTCGACAAGGATCTGGCCGAGTTGCTGCGGCGCAGCGGCAAGCCGCTGGTGCTGGCCGCGAACAAGGCCGATAACGAGCAGCGGGGCTACAGCGCGGCCCAGTTCTACGAACTTGCTCTGGGCGACCCCGTTCCTATCAGCGCCTATCACGGCACGGGCATCCACGACCTGATAGACGCGGTCGCTAAGCATCTGCCCGAGGTTCACTCCGAGGCGGAACAGGCCGTGATGAAAATAGCCATCGTGGGCCGGCCCAACGTCGGTAAATCGATGCTGCTGAACGCCATCCTGGGCAAGGAGCGCGTCATCGTATCGGACAAGCCCGGCACGACCAGGGACGCCATCGACACGATGTTCGAATGGAACGGCGAGCGCGTATTGCTCATCGACACGGCGGGCATACGGCGGCGCGGGCGCATAGACAGGGGCATTGAGCGCTACAGCGTTGACAGGGCATCGCAAGCCATCGAGCGCTCCGATATCACTATCCTCGTGACAGAGGCTACGGACCTGCTGGCGGCTCAGGACCTGCACATCGCCGGCTTCGTATCCGAGGCATACAAAGGCATGGTGGTTGTAGTTAACAAATGGGACCTTGTCGAAGACACGGCCGAAAGGCGGCAGTATGTCGCCGACATCCGCAGCAAACTGAAATTCATGCCCGATGTGCCCATAGTTTTCATCTCCGCGCTGCACGGCAGAGGGATAAAGAATGTCCTTAAAGCCGCACGGGAAGTCTACGCGGAGAGATGCAAGCGCATCCCTACGGCTTATCTCAATAACGCCGTCCGTGACATGGTCGCCGCGCATTCCCCTCCTTCGGTCAGGGGCAGAAAGCTCAACATCACCTACACGACCCAAGCGGAGATCAATCCTCCGACCTTCGTTTTCTCGATAAACGATAAGTCGCTACTGCATTTCTCGTATGAAAGATATCTGGAAAACCAGCTGAGGCGGAGCTTTGGATTCAGGGGCACTCCGTTGAAACTTGTCTTCAAACAGAAGGGAGGACAATGATCGCACTGCAATTTATCGGCATGGTGGTCATAGGATATCTTGTGGGAGCGATACCGTTCGGCGTTATCATAGGCAAGATGACGCGCGGAATCGACGTGCGCGAATACGGCAGCGGCAGCATGGGCATGACCAACGTCATGCGCACGGTCGGGGCCAAGGCCGGACTGATCGTCTTAATCTTCGACGTATTTAAGGGGGCCGGGGTCGTAGCCCTGGCGTGGGCTGTCTTTTATTCGGCCAATCATGACATGGTGTACTGGGGCCAGATGGCGGGGGGAGCTTCCGCCGTTATCGGCCATAGCTGGCCGATCTACATCGGCTTCAGGGGCGGAAAGGGCATAGCTACGGCGGCGGGGGCCATCCTGGTTTTATCATGGCAGGTTGGTCTAATATGTCTGGCAGTGTTTCTGCTGATGGCGCTGGCCTTCCGCTACATATCTTTGGGCTCTATAATTGCGGCGATTGCGCTGGTAGTGTCTATGGTTGTATTCTTTACATGTTATTCGGGGCCCGCCGCTTACATGGCGTTCTCTCTGGTTGTCGCTCCCATAGTCATATTCCGCCACCGCGGCAATATAAAGAGGCTGCTGGCGGGAACCGAGTCAAAGATCGGGCAGAAGGTTAAAGTGAAATGAAGGTTGCCGTCATCGGTACAACGAGCTGGGGCACAACCCTTGCCATCATTATAGCGAGGAAAGGCATCGATGTGGCTTTGCTGGGCTTCACGCCTGAGGAGGCGGAGAAGCTGGCGGCTGAGCGCGAGAACGCGGATAGGTTGCCCGGCGTGCGTTTTCCGCCGTCGCTGTCGGTTTTCGGCGGCATAGACGAGGTTTTGCGGAACGCGTCGCTCATCTTTATCGCGGTTCCCTCGCAGGACATGCGCAGAAATATACAGCAGGCTAAGGGACACATTGCATTGAAGACCACTATAGTCAGCTGCTCCAAGGGCTTCGAGTTGGACTCTACCAAGCGGATGACGGAGGTCATCATCGATGAGCTGGGAGTGGAATATAAGCCGTATGTGTGCGCCCTCTCCGGCCCGAATCTGTCCAAGGAGATAGCAAACGGCCTTCCCGCCGCGAGCGTGGTAGCTGGCTACGACATGAAATCGGCGGAGGAGGCTCGAAGCGCACTGAATTCCCCTTCGTTTCAGGTCTATACCAGCGGCGATGTGGTCGGAGTAGAGCTGGGCGGCACGCTGAAGAACATAGTAGCGCTGGGCGCCGGCATGGTGGACGGGCTGGGCTACGGCAACAACGCGAAGGCCGCATACATGGCGCACGGGCTCAGCGAGATTGCGAGCCTGGGAGTCGCGCTGGGCGCCAATCCTGTCACTTTCCTCGGCCTGTCCGGTCTGGGCGACCTACTGGCCACATGCGACAGCACGCTGAGCCGCAATCACACCCTTGGTGAGGGGATGGCCCGCGGACGTTCGATGAAAGAGATGGTCGAATCCATGGGCAGCACCGTCGAAGGAGTGCCCACAACGGCTGCCGCGCTCAAGATAGCTAGAGGGCTCGGCGTCGAAATGCCCATTACCGAGCGAATCTACAAGGTTCTTTACAATGGACTCAGCCCCGCGAAGGCCATGGCCGAGCTGATAGGCGAATTACAACCTTTGTCTGACTGAGTCACTATGCAACGAGTGAACTATTGCCACCAGCGCGGAAAGGTCTCGTTGTAATACTCGTAGGTTAGTCTGGTTACACTAGTACCGTCAGCGTCCATAATATATATATCGGGATCGCCCTCGCGGTCTGATGAGAACGCTATCTTGCCGCCATCAGGTGACCAGCAGGGATGAGCATCCCAGGAATATGGACTATCGGTCAGATTTGTGACGTCAGTACCATCAAGGTTCATAACATATATTTCGTAATCGCCTGTGCGCTCGGACATAAAAATAACCCTATCCTCATTAGGCGATATACTAGCGTACATATCGCTACCTGAACTGTTTGTGAGGCGTACCTGGTTTGACCCGTCATCGCTCATAACATACACTTCATAGTCGCCGTCACGGTCGGAGGAGAATACAACCAAATTGCCAGCGGGTGACCAAGATGGCAAAGCATCGTTAGTAGAGTTATTCGTGAGACGTTCTAATTCTAAACCATCAAAATTTATAGTATAGATTTCATAGTTACCATCGCGGTCAGAAAAGAATATAATTTTGTTGCCGTCCGGCGACCACCATGGAGCCGATTCATTTGCTGAATGATTCGTGAGGTTTATCTGATTTGACCCATCTTCATTCATTACATATATTTCCCAGTTTCCATCCCGCATTGAAGTAAAGGCAATGCGTTTACCATCAGTCGACCAAGCTGGCGCCACATTGCTGCCAGATGTATTTGTCAAATTGGTAATATTCCAATTGTCATCTAACATGAGATAGATTTCTTGGTCGACAATTGCACTTGAGACGAAAGCTATCTTCCCTTCTATTTTGTGAAAATTTGTTTTATGCATCGCAATGAAGACCACGCCGGTAATAATAGATAAGAGCAATATAGTTAAAGCAATCTCACTTTTTCGATTTGAACTTCTTATCTTGATACGTCCGTATGATTGCTTAATGTTAGTTTCTCCCACATAATATTTTGTCTATACTAACATATTAGTTTTTTATTTGTACTAGCATTTTGTAGCTATTCATTCTGTCATACTTAAAATATTTAAAGTAGGTCTATCCAATTCACCCCATTCGTAAAGAATCACCGTCGCCGCAACCAGGCCCGCCGTTTCCGCCCGCAATGTATTCGGTCCCAGAGTGGCCTCTTTCACGCCATGTCTTCGCGCCGATTCCAATTCGTCGTCTGTGAAGCCGCCCTCCGGCCCGATTAATATATTGACGTTAGCCGTCGGACGAATTATTTCCCTTAAACTTAACGAGGCGGAACCTGTGCTAGCAATTATGGACAGTCCACGCGCCGAACGTATTGCGTCCTCAAAAGATGCGGTCGACTTCAATGCGGGCGGTACACTCCTGCCGGACTGCTCCGTCGCCTCTTTAATGACCTTCTCCCAGCGCTGTATCTTGTTCGCGCCGGGCTTCCCGGCAACGCACCGACAGCACATAATCGGCACGAACTCGGTGACCCCTATCTCAGTGCACTTCTGCAGGACGAACTCGAAGCGGTCTGATTTCAATAGCGCCTGATATAGAGTGATTTTGACTGCCGTCTCGACGCGCTCTCTTGTCGATTCGATAGTGCCTGCGATGCGGTCCTTCTTCACGCTATCGAGTACGACCGTATACTCTAAACCTTCGTCATTGAATACCACGATCCGTGCGCCCTTCCGCAGCCTAAGCACGTCTCTGATCTGGTGAACAACTTCGCCTTTAAGGACGACGCTTTCAGCGTCAATGCAATGCCTGTCTATAAGAAAGCGCTGCATCTTATCGGTTCCCCCGGCGGATTTCAAGATTCGAACGCATCTTTGATACGATTGAAGAACCCCTTGCCCTTCTTCGGCATCGTGGCCGGGCCCATTGTCTTTGCCAGTTCACTCAGCAGCTTCTTCTGCTCGTTTGTCAACGACTCAGGGGTGACGACATATATCGCTACCATCTGGTCGCCGCGGCCCCCACCCCGCAGGTGAGGAACCCCTTTCCCCTTCAGTTGGATGACCCTGCCGGACTGGGTCCCGGGCGGGATTTTAAGCGGCGCCGTGCCGTCCAGAGTCGGTATCTCTATCTCATCGCCCAGAGCCGCTTGAGGAAAAGTTATCGGGACTTCGTAAAGGATATCGTCATCGTGGCGTTTGAACAGCTTATGCTCTTTTACGGAGATATTTATGAATAGATTGCCTGGCCTGCCGCCGTTCCTTCCCGCATCCCCCTCACCGCTCATGCGGATTTGAGAGCCTTCATCCACGCCGGCCGGTATGGATACGGATATGCGGCGCGTTTTCTCTTCGTACTTAGACCCGTTGCAATGAGTGCAAGGATCGGATGTTACCTGCCCGCTACCGCCGCAGCGCAGACATATTGTGACATTCACGAACTGGCCGAAAAAACTGCGCTGTACCTGGCGCACTTCGCCGGAGCCGTTACATTCTGGGCATTTAATCGGATTGCTGCCCGGTTTGCATCCGTTGCCGTGGCACTTTGAACAGGCCTCGGTTCGATGTACCTCGATCTCCTTTTCGCAGCCAAAGGCCGCTTCTTCAAAATCGATAGTTATATGATGGCGGATATCTCCGCCACGCTGCGGCCCGCTCCTGCTCCGCCTGCCTCCGGTGCCGCCGAAGAACGTCTCGAAGATATCGCCGAAGCCTCCACTAAAGCCGCTAAATATATCGCCGTCAAAGCCTTTACCGAACGTATCACCGGCATGTCCGAAACGGTCATAGGTTTCCCTCCGTTCCGGATCCGAGAGAACTTCATATGCCTCATTAATTTCTTTAAACTTTTCTGCAGCGCCGTTATCATTGTTCTTGTCGGGATGGTATTGATGGGCAAGCTTTCTGAACGCCTTCTTGATCTCCTCGGCAGAACATGTCTTGGAAACGCCTAAGACTTCGTAATAATCCCTCTTTTTCGTAGCCATTTTATCTACAACCTAACTTCTAATTATAAGTCCCGTGTCATCTCATTACAAGTTTACTATCATCGGGCCGACTGCCGAATTGAATAATAATGCCACTTGACAAATCCCGAGGAAAGGTAGTAGATTAGATATAGTTAGCACTCGGAAGGTGAGAGTGCTAATCGGTGATAAAAATGCTGACGGAACGATCTGCAAACATATTGAAGATTATCGTAGACGAGTACGTGCGTACGGCTCTGCCTATCGGCTCCGAGACTATCGCGCACAAATACAATCTGGGTGTCAGCCCGGCGACTATAAGAAATGAGATAGCGCGCCTGGAACGTGACGGATATGTTCTCAGAAGGCATATTTCCGGAGGCAGTGTCCCTTCGGACAGGGGGTACCGGTATTACGTCGAGCATTTGATGCAGAAGACTGACATATCTACAGACGAGCAGCTTATGGTATCGCATCTGTTCCATCAAGTGGAACGCGAGCTGGAACAGTGGACGCGCCTGGCTGCGGCGCTGCTTGCGCGAATGGCGAACAACCTGGCGCTGGTCACGTTTCCTAAAGCTATGCATTCCAGTTTCGCGCGCGTGGAGCTCGTATCGTTGCAGGAATCGACGGCGCTTCTCATACTGCTTCTGCAGGAGGCGAGGCTCAAACATCAGCTTATCGCTTTCGACAGGGCTCTGACGCAGGAAGATCTGAATGCCGTCTCCCGCGAACTGAACGATCTGCTCTCCGGCCTGACGTGGTCTCAGATACTGTCCTATAAGGGAGAGCTGACCCCGCTGGCCGCCGATGTGAAAAAGACAATAGCCGAGATAATGGCGGATGAGGACAAGAGAAGTTATGAAGAGCCTTATATCGAAGGGCTGAGAAACATAGTTATACAGCCGGAGTTCTCGGATAGCAGGGAGATTATCGGTATAGTGGACGTGCTGGAGAACAAGGGCGCCCTGAAAGCGCTGTTGCCGGAAGTGCCTAACTGGGACGGAGTTCATGTGGTCATCGGTGGGGAGAACAGGGAGGATACGATGCGGGGCTGCAGCATGGTTCTAACACTTTACGGCATCCCGGGCGAGGTAAAGGGAGCGCTCGGCATCATCGGACCGACGCGCATGGAATATGGCAGGGCGGTGTCCTCGGTGCGTTATCTGAGTTCTGTGATGACAAACCTCGTCGGCGATTTGCATAAAGGCAGGTAGCGGATATATTCATGAATGCGAAAATGGATGACAACCGTATTACACCGGAAGACGAGGACGAGGTCACTCAGCCGTCCGATGCCGGCTATGATGGAGAGAAACCGGCGGAACCGGGGGAAATCGAGGACATGGAGACGCTTAGAAAAGCCCTAGTAGATGAGGGAGCTAAGGCGGAGCAGTACCTTTCGAACTGGCAAAGGTCTCAGGCCGACTTCGCCAATTATAAGAGGCGCACGGAGCAGGAAAGAGGGGATGTTATCAAGCTGGCCAACGCCGGCCTGATTCTGAACCTGCTGTCGGTGGTAGATGACCTGGAACGGGCTCTGGATCATGTCTCGGGCAAGCTCGCCGCGTCCAAGTGGGTGGACGGAATAATTCTCATCTATCGCAAGTTCATGGCAATACTCGAGGCCAACGGCGTGAGCGAGATCAAGGCGCTGGGCGAGCAGTTCGATCCATGCCTGCATGAGGCCGCGGCGCACGTCGACGGAGAGGAAGGAAAAGTCGTCACGGTTATCCAGAAGGGATACATGCTTAACGACAGGGTGCTCCGTCCGGCTATGGTGAGCGTAGGCAACGGCTATAGTTCCGACTCGAGCGATGATGACGATAAAGAGGAATAAGACGTTTATTGTGAAAGAAGCAATTTTTCATATCATGGAGGTGCAGAAATGGGAAAGGTAATAGGGATAGACCTGGGAACAACTATGAGCGAGGTGGCGGTAATGGAGGGCGGGGAGCCGACGATAATCACCAACGCCGAGGGCTCGCGTCTCACGCCGTCCATTGTAGCCGTGAGTAAATCGGGCGAGAGACTCGTAGGCCAGATAGCGAAACGCCAGGCTATCACAAACCCGGAGAATACGGTTTATAGCATTAAGCGTTTCATGGGGCGCAAATTCGGGGAACCGCCGGGTCGCGAACTGCCAGTGGAAGAAGATGCGCGACGCAAGGCGTATAAGGTAACCAATGGCCCGAATAATGAGGTCCGGGTATTGATGGGAGGCAAAGAGTACAGCCCTCCGGAGATCTCGGCCATGATATTGCAGAAGCTGAAACAGGACGCCGAGGCATACCTGGGCGAAAAGGTGAGCGAGGCCGTCATCACCGTTCCCGCATATTTCAACGACAGTCAGAGGCAGGCCACCAAGGACGCCGGTGAGATCGCCGGGCTCAAGGTGCTGCGTATAATCAACGAACCCACCGCCGCGGCGCTGGCGTACGGGCTGGATAAGAAAAAGGATGAAACTGTGATCGTTTATGACCTGGGCGGCGGCACATTCGACGTGTCGGTGCTGGAGCTTGGCGAGGGCACGTTCCAGGTTAAATCGACCAGCGGCGACACGCATCTCGGCGGCGACGATTTCGACCAGCGCGTGATGGATTGGCTCTGCGATGAGTTTAAAAAGGATCAGGGTATAGACCTGAGGCAGGATAAGATGGCGCTGCAGCGGCTGAAAGAGGCCGCGGAGAAGGCCAAGTGCGAGCTTTCCACAGTGATGCAGACCGAGGTCAGCCTGCCGTTCATAACGGCCGACGCGACCGGGCCCAGGCATTTAAATATAACGCTGACCAGGGCCAAGCTGGAGCAGCTTGTAATGGAGCTGGTGGAAAAGACCGCCGGTCCCTGCAAGCAGGCGCTTTCTGATGCGGGGCTCTCGGCGAGCCAGATACACGAGGTGATACTCGTCGGCGGCCAGACCAGGATGCCGCTGGTACAGCAGAAGGTCAAGGAGCTATTCGGCAAGGAGCCCAACAAGGGCGTCAATCCCGATGAGGTCGTGGCCATGGGCGCGGCGATTCAGGGCGGCGTGCTCAAGGGCGAGGTCAGCGATGTGCTGCTCCTCGATGTGACGCCGCTGACGCTGGGCATCGAGACGCTGGGCGGCGTGATGACGCCGCTTATACCGCGGAACACCACTATACCGACGGCCAAGAGCCAGATATTCTCGACGGCGTCCGACGGGCAGACCAGCGTGGAGATACACGTCCTGCAGGGCGAACGCTCCATGGCTAACGATAATAAGACGCTGGGGCGTTTCATGCTCGATGGGATAGTGCCGGCTCCGCGCGGCATGCCTCAGATAGAGGTTTCCTTCGATATCGATGCTAACGGTATCGTCAGCGTCAAGGCGCACGACAAAGGCACCGGAAAAGAGCAGAAGATAGTTATAACCGCGTCCAGCGGTCTCTCCAAGGATGAGATAGATAAGATGAAGCGCGAGGCCGATGCGCATGCCTCCGAGGACGCGAAGAAGCGTGAAGAGGTAGAGACTAAGAATACCGCCGACACCGTGGCCTATCAAGCCGAGAAGACCCTGAAGGAGCAGGGAGACAAGATACCCGCGGATATGAAGCAGAGAGCCGAGGACAAGGTAAAGGCTGTTCGCGACGCTATCAATGCTAACAATATCGAGGATATGAAGAGAACCATGCAGGAGCTCTCGGATGTACTGCAACAGATAGGCACTACGCTTTACCAGCAGGGCGCCGGTCAGCAGCAGGGACCGGAGGCCGGGGCGCCGCCTCCTCCGGGCGGTGACAAACCTCCGGATGACGGTACTGTGGAGGGCGAGTTCCGAGAGGTTTAGTCCGGTATATAATGTCTGAGCGCCCTCGTTTTTATGGATAGATGATTGAGTAGGGTCACGGTGCGCCGTGACCCTGCTTGGTTTGTTCGTATTGACGGCATAATAGCGCTTTGATATACTTCAGGCAGCTTGGAAAAGGATAGAATTTAAATGGCTTACGCAAGGATTACAGGGTGGGGGAAATATCTGCCGGAACGCGTCATGAAGAACAGCGATCTGGAAAAGATAGTGGAGACTTCGGATGAATGGATCGTTTCCCGGACCGGAATAAGGGAACGACATATCGTCGGCGATGAGGAAGCCACTTCGACTATGGCGGTCATTGCCGGCAAAAAAGCCCTTGAGATGGCGCATCTTAGCCCCGACGCCCTTGATATGGTCATCCTGGCCACCTGCAGCCCGGACAGGATAGTTCCGGCATCGGCGGCATACGTTCAGCATGCTCTGGGAGCAGGCAAGGCTGCCGCCTTCGACACGATGGCCGGTTGCAGCGGTTCGCTGTATGCCCTTATTACGGCCTATCAGTTTATCTCCTCGGGGGCTTATAAGAATATACTTGTTATCGGCAGCGAATCTCTTACCCGCGCCATCGACTGGACCGATCGTTCCACCTGCGTGCTCTTCGGAGATGGCGCCGGGGCCGTTTTGGTGCAGGCCAACGATAAATCGACAGATATGCTCAGCTTTGTGCTCGGCAATGACGGCGGCGGCGCGGACCTGCTTTACGCTCCGGGTCCCTGCGGCAAGCGTATAGATGCGACCAGCAACGGGCATTACTACCTGCATATGGATGGCAGTGAAGTATTCAGGTTTGCGGTAAATAAACTTGTTGATGTAGCGAAGCAGGTGGTAGCCGCCGCAGGACTTAAGATATCCGATATTGATTTGCTTATCCCGCATCAGGCCAATCAGCGTATCACTAAAGCCGCGATGAAGACATTACATCTTTCCAACGAGAAGGTTTTCATGAATCTCGACCGCTATGGTAACCTTTCAGCGGCCTCTGAGATGGTTGCCTTGTGTGAGGCAGCGGAGCAGGGCAGGCTCAAGGACGGTGATCTGGTAGTCCTGGTTGCCTTCGGCGCCGGGCTGTCTTGGGCCGCTATGGCACTGCGCTGGCAGCCGAACGGATAGACAACAATATTCTTCGTTCCTCCCTCTTTTTGTTTTATTAACGCTATCGCCGATTAAGCTTTCGTCGAGTTTTGTAAATCTATTGTCAACCATAATAATAAACTTGGTTGACAAGCGTTCGTTTGCTCGTTTAAAGTATCAGGAGTCATATCTTCGGTGAAGCGACAGGAAAGGCTCGCGCTTGGCCTATGAATAAAAAGGAAATTCTGGAGCGGTTACGGCAGGGAACCCCCGTCTCGGGAGAGGAACTGGGCAGGGCCATCGGCATATCACGAACGGCTGTGTGGAAACACATTAACGAACTAAAGCGGCAGGGATACGTCATCGATTCCGTTCCTGGCAGAGGTTATCACTTTATCGGCGCGCCTGACGACTTGCTCCCCGAAGAGATCGCGTACGGTCTCAAGACGCAAATTATGGGCCAACGAATCGTCTATGAGGGAGAAGCTCCGTCGACGCAGGCGATCGCAAAAGCTCTGGCATCTCAGGGCGCTGCTGAAGGCACAATCGTTGTCGCCGAGACGCAGAGCGGCGGCCGCGGCAGGGTGGGAAGGCCGTGGTCCTCACCTCGCGGCGGGATATACTTCTCGATTATCCTGCGGCCGGACATAAATCCGGGCGAGGCGCTGCGTTTACCGCTGGTCGCAGGCGTTGCAGTGGCTCAGGCGATAAAACGCGAAATAAATCTCGAACCGAGGCTGAAGTGGCCCAACGACATCATGATCGAAACAAAGAAGGTCGGCGGGATTCTTACCGAGATGAGCGCTGAGCCGGACCGCCTGGACTGGGTCATCATAGGGATAGGCCTGAATGTAAATACACCACACGATTCATTTTCACAGGAAGTCGAAGAAAGCGCAATTTCGCTGATGGAGGCTGCCGGCAGGGAAATCCCCCGCGTCAAGCTTCTCCAGGCCATCCTGGTCGAATTTGAATCGCTTTACGGCAGTCTGGCCGGGCGCGGCTTCGAGCCGATTCGTGCTGTATGGAAGGCTTTAAGCAATACCATCGGCGCGCATGTAGTGGTAACACTGCCGTCGGGTCAAATCAAAGGTCTGGCCGAAGATATCGACTCCGACGGAGCGTTGATTCTAAAGAAAGCTGATGGCGCCGTTGAGAGAATCGTCGCGGGTGTGATCAAATTGAGAAAACTATAGGAGCGGACAATGCTGGATGCGGCCATAATAGTACTGTACTTTGCAATCATAATAGCCATCGGTTTTCACGCATACAGGAAGAGGCGAGCCTCGGACAGCAACGGCTTCTTCGTGGCGGGCCGCAGCGGGGGCGTTCTGCTCATAGCCGGCTCTCTCTGCGCCACTTTCATGGGATCATCAGTAGTAATCGGGATGGTGGGAAGCGGCTATTCGATGGGACTTCCCGGCGCATGGTGGCTCCTTGTAGGAGCCATCGGTCTGGTAATCCTGGGCCTGTTCCTGGCCAAAAAGGTGCGTAAAATCGGCCTCTATACACTGCCGGAGCTGGTCGAGAAACAATACGGCAGCAAGGCGGGTCTCATCGCCTCACTAGTTATAGCAGTGTCATGGATCGCCATTTGCGCGGCGCAGATAATCGCTGCCGGCAAGGTGTTGAACGTGCTTGTTCCTTCATGGGATCTCAACGCACTGATGGCTATATGCGCCACCGTTTTCGTCATCTATACCGTTCTGGGCGGACAATACTCCATCATCCGCACGGATTTCTTCCAGTTCGGCATCCTGATTATAGGAATGCTGGTGACGATGGGTTTTGTATTGAGCGAGGCGGGAGGAATCGGCGGGCTTAAGGCCGCTCTTCCGCCAGCGCACTTCTCTTTCCCCGTAAACGAAAACTTCGGATGGTACGACCTGGTTCTCTACTTGATTTTAACGGGCTCCGTCTATGTGGTCGGCCCTGATATGTATTCAAGGCTATTTTGCGCCCGTGATGAGAAGGTAGCCCGAAAAGCAGCCTTATCGGCTGCGGGCATGGCTATTCCCATAGCCTTCGTAATCGTTCTCATCGGTATAGGAGCCGCGGCGTTGTATCCAAATATCGCACCCGAGCAGGCCTTTCCCACAGTAATTCAGAATCTGCTGCCGGTAGGAGTGAGCGGACTGGTGATAGCGGCCCTGCTCGCGGCGCTGATGTCGTCCGCCGACACTGTGATATTAACGACAAGCGCTATACTGGGCGTCGATGTATATGGTAAAGCTTTCCCTCATGCCAATGAACGACGGAAGCTGATAGTTTCGAAGATTTGCGTAATTGTTATAGGAGTGTTCGCACTGCTTGTGGCTATGCACATGAAAGGGATTATCAACACCCTCTTGTATTCCTACACCATCTTCACCAGCGGCATAGTAATACCTGTAGTGGCCGGCTTCTATAAGGATAAGCTCAGGGTAAATTCGTGGGGGGCGCTGGCGGCTATAGCGGGCGGGGGCGGAACGGCGCTGGGCATCAAGCTGGCGGGAGTGCAGAATCTTGAACTGCTCGGATTCGGAGTTTGTGCTATACTTTTATTCAGCGTAAGCTGGCTCACAGGAGGGATGAAGAAATAAGATGGAAATCACATGGCTGGGGCATTCATGTTTCAAAATCAAGGGTAAAAAAGTTACGGTGATAACGGATCCGTATGACGATTCCATCGGCTATACGATGGGAGAGCAGAAGGCCGACATCGTCACGCTGAGCCATTTTCATCTCGGCCATTGCTGCGTCAAGAGCATCTCGGGTTCGCCCAGGGTCATCAGCAGTCCCGGTGAATACGATGTGTCCGGCGTAGCGATAAAGGGCATAAGGTCTTTCCACGACGCGGTGAAGGGCGAGGAGCGGGGCAAGAATATCATTTATCTTATCGATATAGACGGTGTCAGGATCTGCCATCTGGGAGACCTGGGCCATGTGCTGGACGCGGAAAAGGCATCCGACCTGTCCGATGTGGATATCCTGATGATTCCAGTAGGCGGTTCATCAACCATCGGCGCGTCGGACGCGGCTGAGATGGCCAGGCTGCTTGAGCCTAAGGTTGTAATCCCCATGCATTACAAGACGGACGCCGTTGTTAGATCAGAGATGGACTCAATCGACAAGTTCCGCAAAGAGATGGGCGTTAAACCCGAGGTCCAGCCGGAAAGGAAGCTGGTGATAGGCAAATCCGGCCTGCCGCAGGAAGCTCAGGTTTTTATTATGGACTATCAGTCTGCGGGTTAGATACGGTTCTGAACCTACCAATCGATTTTTCTCCAGCCCCCGGATGCGGGGGCTTTTTATTTAAGGCTGATGGAATTTGAGAAGTCGAACCGAACATCCTGCAATATGGGAACTCTAACCCGACATTTACAAGTCATTGCGAGGAACGCGACCATGTATTCTTATTTCTTATGATGGAAGCATGAGCGGCAATCCAGCCGACGCTTCGACTCGGCTCCATATGATAACGGAGATTGCTTCGTCCTTCCATATATCAAACTTCATGGAAGGGCTCGCAATGACATTTAGGATACGGATAAATAAGAATAGACGCACAGGTCTGTCCTTACACGTGCGAAAGCCGTATACAGAGACTGGAGCGGCATAACTTATCCATGAGAACGGGATTGGGATATAAATTAAAAAGAGCCCCTCGCGGTTGCGAGGGGCTCTTTACTATCTGGTTATGAGTCTAAGCGCAAAGCGCTTAAACAGGCCGTCTGGTCCTGATGATAAGCACTACAACGCCTACCAGGAGAACCGCGCTGAGCGCGATCACTACCCAGACCCATACCGGAGTGCCTTCCTCTTCTTCTTCCTCTATTACAAGTGTAGTGAAGGTTCCGGTATCGCTCCAGGGCGATGCCGTACCGGTATCTTCATTGATAGCACGAACCTTCCAGCAGTAGTTGGTGCCCTGATGTAATGCCTGCGTAATCGAGTAGCAGGTATCGGTTCCAAGTGCGCTGGAGCCGGTCAGGTTAACTATCGGACTCGACCAGTCGCAGTTCTTGGCCACCATCAGTTCGTATCCGGTGCATTCGACAGTGCTGGTCCACGTCAGCGTCGGGGTTAGCGGGATATCGTTGTGTGAGTCCTCCGCCCCCGGATACGTGACGATAGGTTTGGAGCTGGCAGGACCCAGCGGTGTGGTGAATGTCCAGACATCCGACCACTGGCTGACGATGGGCTCTACCGCCCTGACACGCCAGTAGTACTGCTCACCCAGGAACAGCTGGATGGTAGCTTGAGTTCCCTCAACCGTATCGTCTTCTACGGCAATGCTCCCGAATCCCGTATCGTATGCTACCTGATATTCATACGTCGTTGCCTTGGGCATCTCTTCCCATCTGAGGCTCAGAAGTGCCATGGCGTTTCCTTGAAGGATTGTGCCCGCAGCGGTAGCGCCGTCGGCGGGAGATATCAGGGTAGGCTTTATCAGGGTATCGATGTAAGCCCAGAGCTCGGTGTTACCAGCTCCGCCTATGGCGAATACGTATGTCTGTGTAGGAGCTGTCTCAAGGTCTAACCACAGGTTCGATGTTAACCCATTCACAGCATATTCGAAGGGAGACTCGCCACCGGGCAAGATATCATCAATCGGGGCTGTTGGATTTACCTGGCGGATGGCTGCTGTTTGGTATAGAGGAAGGGCAGCAGGCCAGAAAGCAACGCCACCATCAGCTACCGCCCAGAGTATGCCGTTGCCATCGCATGCAATGGACAGAATGTCTTCTGCATCGTATATCTGCTCCCAGTCGTCTCCGCCATTGGCGTCTATTCTCCAGACGCCCTGTGTAGCAGCGCTGCCGTTAACTCCGGCATAAATCATGCCGTTGTCATCATAATTGGTATCGAATGCCAAACGCACCTCATCTCCGGCTACGCCGGGGCTGTCGCCTACCTGGGTGAAGGAGAAGTCCGTCTCCCAGTTCTGACAGATGAAGACATCGCCTGCATCGGTGCCGACAATCACGGTGGTATCATTCCAGAGCTGCAGGTCTATCACATTTCCGGTAATGTTGTTGCCATCTTCCTGTATCCAGTGGGCACCCATATCCGTTGTTTTCCAAACCTTGTCTGAGTTGGCAACAATGAGAGTTTTATTGTCAATTACCTTCCAAGCATCCACTGGCAGGGGATTATTGTCTCCATCGGAAGGAGCCCTGAGCGTTGATGCCCACAAATTACCTTCGTCGGTCGTTCTTGCGATGATGTTGGTATCATCATAAGGCGCTATAGGCTTTTGTGGCCCCGTAACGAACATGGACGGCTCATCTGGATAGTAAGCCGGGATCTCTATTTTGTCTATTGCCACTCCCGGCAACGGAATCTGCAGAGTCATACCAAGAATGAGGTCCCACTTGGATCCGCCGTCCTTTGTCTCCCACAGCAGTCCAAAGTCGTTGATACCCAATGGAAGATCTACCACATCATCTCTTGTTACCATGAACAAAGTACTATCGGTATCGTATCTTGGTGACGGCACCACATCCTCAATCTCATCGATGTCATGGTCGAGAAGGCCGCGTCCGTTCCACGTAGTACCTTGCGTTATGCTTACATATAAACCGCTGAATGACGTGGGCTGGTAACCTCCTAAGGATGGACGGTTTATGTAGCCATTACTGCAATACGCCTTTTCGCTATCTTCGAAGTCTGGTGCCATAACTACTATTGGCCCGCAGAATACAAACCACATGCCTGACGGCGGCTTGTAACATTGCAGCCATGATTCTCCTCCGTTTTGGCTGTAATGAGCCTGGGCCTTCCATTCGCTCATCGGCCCTTCATTATTCAAAGCAGTAAGTCCCACAATAATGAAAGCAGAGGACGATGCACCTGATACAGCGATACTGTTGACATCCGTTTCGGTGTTTTCGCCCCTGATATCAAGGTCCTCGACATTTGAAGTTGCTATGGTTCCCATTACGAGGTCAACACGAAACGCGTCGCCCGCTTCGATCGCCCCTGTTGCAAAGTCAAGCGCTTCAAGCCCTACAAATACCGATGGCTGGGAGTTATAGTCTTCAGGGAATGCTATACTGGCCGTGCTGGCAACAATGGGACCAAGATCAGGGTTATCAAACACCCCGTCCTGAATATACGAGCCCCAGTTGTTGACCGAGATATCGCTTTCAGCCCTGATCTTCGTGGTAGTGCCATCCGTTATTATGGCAAATATCGTTCCGTCTTCGCCATACTCTGGCGAAAACGCTACGGCAAGGACATTTACCGCGAAACCATCACCAACATACTGTTCTTCCCAGCCGCTGAAGCCGCTTAACAGCCAAACATCCGTGGTCGTTCCCAGAACATAGGTAGGATCGCCATCATTGTCGAGGGATACGTCCATGCTGGTAATTGTTCCTGTCCCGTTGAAAACCATTGATTCAAACGCAGTACCGCGATTTGCAGAATAGTAAGCGTCATCCGTTGTTGCTACAACCACTACACCGTCATCCATCCAGTCGGGAGAGGTTTTAATAGCTACGATTTGCTCCGTAGGATCAACATCAGCCGAGTTAGAGTAGCCGGTGTTTTTCCATGTGTAGCCGTCGTCAACCGACTTAAAGACGTACCAGTAACCGGTCATCAATGTTGGTAAAGACGCGTTGGTAGTCACATACACAGCAACAAAAAGAGTCCCGCCATCAGGCGAGACCGCCATAGCTCCGACATCGGTGCCCGGAGCCAATTGCATATCATCTGTACCGGGGATAGTAATCTGTGTCCACTTCTGAGTTCCTGCAGAGACAACGCTTGTACTGGATAGAGAGAACGTCGCTGCAAACGAAAACACCAGAAGGAGAGACATGATCACCCCGAATACCTTTATTCTTTTTCCTTCCATTTCTCCTTCCTTTCTTAAGGAACCTATACGCCCCCCGTCCTTATTTGTCCGGGATCGGTAGTCCGCGAGGGGGGGCAGATTCCTCGTGGTCCTTATCCACCAGTCGATTCACTCTATAGGCATCTCCTCCTTTCAATCTATCAAATAGCAAGCATGAGCAGGGGGCCTCCCCAACTCACATTATGTCACTTAAAGTATTCTCATTAAGAAAAATACACAATTAAACATTTGTATCACATCGGCTATGTAATGTCAATACCCATTAGCTATAAAACCAGCATTTGCCGATGATGCGGCCCGTTCTTCCCTTATATGAAAGTTTACCTGTTATCGAATTGGCAGTCCCTACAAATCTGCTGTGTTATATTATATCGCATTCCGTAGATTATCACCAAGGAAGCGGTTTAAAACCCGCCCCCACGTAGATGGCCTGTAACAGGGCAACCCCCCGTGTTCGACCCTGCGCGACGGCGTGACGGTTGAAGGTGAAGAACACCTTCAACAGCGACTATAAAGATGATAAGATTGCTTCGCCGTTCCATGTAATGTCTCGCAATGACACGTTCATGTAGGGGAGGGTTTAAAACCCTCCCCTACGAAGGGGTGGCCTCGCCGTAGGGGCAATTCATGAATTGCCCCTACATTGCGATAACGCTAATCGCCGCCAAATAAAAGAGCCCCCCGCGTTTGCGGGGGGCTCTCTGCTATCTGGTTAGTGGTCTAAGCGTAAAGCGCTTAAACAGGGCGTCTGGTTCTCAGAATGAGCACCAGTACGATAATGGCCAGCAGTACGCCGACGATTATCAGCACCCATACCCAGACCGGAGTGCCCTCGCCCTCGGCCTCTGTGTCAAGGGTGAAGCTGCCGAAGCTCCAGGGAGATTCGGTATCGGTCGCGGGGTTGGTGCCGCGCACACGCCAGTAGTATGTGCCGTTGACCAGCTCCTTGTCAGCCTCATAGGCCGAGATGTCGCCGAGCGTCTCGTTGATGACGATATCGGCGGCGCCGAAGCCGGGATCGGTCGCTACCTGCAACTCGTAGTTGGTTGCGGAAGCAACCTTGCCCCAGGTGAACAGAGGAGTGGTATCCGATATTGTAGATCCGTCTTCAGGCTTGCCTGCCGCGGGAGCGCCTGAGTCACCGCCGGGAACGGTGGTGAACTCCTGTACGGTGCTCCATTTGCCGAGCATGGGCTCAACAGCCCGTACTCGCCAGTAGTATACGGTCTGAGCCTGGAGTCCGGGAACGGTTACGGATGTCCCGGAGGTGGTGCCGCTCTGAGGATTGGAGAACGCGGCATCCTCGGAGACCTGCCACTCATACAGTGTGGCGCTGGTCTGCGCGCCCCAGCTGACAGGTGCGCTTATGCTGGTATCGGCCATGATTGTGCCGACGCCGGTAGCGCCGTTAGCCGGGCCGGAAGCAGCCGGGCCTGCGCCTGAGAGGGTGTCTTCCCAGAAGGCCAGCTTGAAGCGCCATTCCTTCCAGTCGAAGGTCAGGGAGATGAGGTGGGTTGAGCCGGGGACAGCGCGGTTGAGCCAGAGGCCGTCCCAGGTGCCACGCCCGTCCTGGCATACTTCAAACTCGGCGCCTGTGGCGGTGCCGTCCAGACAGCGCAGCACGCCGCCCATGGTGTAGCGTCCGCCGCCATTAGGAGATGGGGTGTCACCGGGTCCCCACCAAGAACTAGGGAGGTTGTTGTTGTAGCTCGAATCCCAGATGGAGAAGGTCACATAGACCGTCCCGTCGGGACCGATAGACAGCATGCTCGGGGTTACAGAGCGATAGAGAGAATCGCCGACCACCATACTATCGAGAGGCTGTGGTGCCGGGGCGACGTCGCTATAGTCGTCAGCGATCCAGAGGTCCTCCCATGTGGCAGCGGAAGGATCGGTCAGGTTGACCTCGGTACGGGCAACGACCACATCGGTGTAATCGATGCGGTTCAGGTCAACGATGCCGCCCGCGCCCATGCCTACCATCTGCCATCTGTCCAGCCAGCCGCCGCTTGCGGCGTAGACTATGTGGTTTGTGGCCCAGTTCTTATCGAAGTTTACAACTGTGCCGCCCATCGGATGGGAAAGGATGTCCATCCATCCCGGGCTGGAGTAAATCTCATCGCCGATGTTCTCGAGGTCCTTTACCGTGGCTCCGTCTTGAGACAGCCAGACCTCGTCCGTAAATCCATCCTGGTCGTAGGTGCCCGCGATGAGGCACTGGTCGGTTCCGGCAGCGCCGGTGAAGCTGAATATCGGGGATGTGCGTATCATGTCAATCTCGAGGCCGACGCCGGTGAGGACGCCCTCTGTCCAGCTCGCGCCGCGGTTCTTGGTCGTGTAGATGTAGCCGCCATCATCGCCAATGAACAGCGTATTGTTGTCCTGTACCCACCAGCCGCTCTCAACAAGGCCGGCTGCGTTTGCAGAATAGTTGAAAGCGCCGATAGGCATCTGAGGCAGCCTCTTCCAGTCGTTGCCCTTGTCGGGCGATGTCCAGATCATCTCGTTTATTACGGACCGATTCCAGTTCGCGACTCCGCCCATCAGGAACATGTTCTGGTCGGTGGAGAACTGGGGCACTACCCTGGGCCACCAGGTCCAGTCATCGACAAAGGTGGCTATGCCGGCATCGAGCAGCATATCTTTGCCCCAGTAGACAGTGCCGTCGGGGAGCGAGATGTTCTCGTACATGATGCGCTCCCAGCAGCTGTCGGTAAGGCGCCAGAGGCTCAGTGCGGTATCTGAACGGGAACCGTTGTGGTCCCATTCGCTGTAGGTGGCCACATAGATAAGGCCGTCGCTCTCATAGGTGGGAGAGACTTCCTCACTAACAGCCTCGGCAAGGCACCAGGAGCCGTACCACGGGCTTGCATAGCCGGGGATGTTTTCGCTGACAGCAATGTCATCCATGATGCCAATGCCGTTAAAGACAGGACCGCGCGTGGTCACGGCCATCTTGGACACGCTGCTGGTTGTGACGCCATCGCCGCCGCCCGCGGCAAACACTATGCCGGCCGCGTCGGTTACGTAGGTCGGGAATGCGCCCGACTGTGGTTTAAAGGAAGGCACGGGGCCCGGCCATACAAGCAGGTTGTATACGCTCAAGACCTGAGCCTGTGCGGGAGGGAAATCGCAGGCGACATAGCATGCCGTCTGCGGGTTGCTGATCTCCGAGTTTATCATGATGTCGGAGATGTGGGTGGCGCCGGAAATGCCTACGCGGCAGGAAGCAGTGGTTGAGGGCCCTGTCACGGTGGCAAGTCCGCGGATGCGCCAGACATCGTTATTTGTAGGAAGAGCTAAACAGCCGTCAAGCCCTACGAACACGTAGCAGCTTCCCAGGTTGCTGAAGTCTGTGCCTGTGGTTACGGAAGCGGCTCCGGCCGACTCGCCAAGCCACGGGAGAGCGGGAATGCCCGCCGCGTATGTGCAAGCGGTTGTCGGGGAGTCTATATCGCCGCCCCAGTAGCCGTCGTTGCCGTCCCAGAAGCATACATAGACGCCAACCAAAACGTTGGTGTTGGCGGTATAAGCAGGGTCGGCATTCGCGATGTCGTTAACCACGGCGATTATCACCTGGTCCGTGGGGAAGTTGCGCGAGCCGTAAACCTGGAGCACATCCAGGCCGTTGCCGGCAGCCATGGTTCCGGGTGTGGGCGGGGTGCCGAATCCGGGCACGGCATTGGAAATCTGCATGTCGTTCCATATAGCCACGCCGTTCTGGTTCCAGGAGTAAACGCCCTCGCCGAAGCTAGTCACACCGGGGTTCGCAGCGTCGCCAGCGCTCAAACCAAAGCTGGATGTGCCAACTATGGCCATGAACGGGTTCTGGCATCCGCCGGAGCAGACGCTGCACTCGACGACGTCGAGGCATGTGATGGAGCTGCCCAGGGTAACGCCGGGGCAGCGCGGGGTGACGCGGGTGAAGCTATCACAGCCGGTCTCCGAGCGGTAGATGTTGCCCACGGCGTCGACAGGTGTTACGCCGGTAGGTCCGGCATAGAGAGTGTAGGCGTCGCCATCGATTCCATTGCCGATATAGCGAGCGCCCATGGCCACGAATACCGTGTCCTTAGATGCGTCGTTATCGACGTAGCCGGGCTGCGGTACAACCGCTACTGGCGCGCCATTTTCTGAGGAGGGCACATGCCAGCACAGTGTCCAAGAGCAGCCGCCGTCGGTGGACTTGAACAGCGCTATGTCCGAGTAGGCCGGATAAACAGCCCATCTCAGGCCGTCCCATGTCCCGTGAGCGCCAGCGCCGTCCATGACGTCGGTGTCGCCGGTGGTGTCCTCCACCAGGGCAAACAGAGTGCCGTCATCGGCACCTGTCACGTCCCAGATAGCGCTATCCGGGAACATTTGATAGTTTAACGTGGTTGGCAAATCCATCCGGGACCACTTATCAACCGCAGCTGACACAGTGGCCGTGGATGATACCGTCGCCAGTGAGGCCGCGAGGCCGAACACGGTGACGAGCATCATTGCCACCAGCATAAGTTTCGTCAACTTTCCTTTCATTAAACCTCCTTGTAAATCATCGAGACCTTCAAATACGTGTTTAGAACAAAGTTGTTTGGTCTCCAATTCCGCCTTGCGTTCAATATCTTTATCCCACCCCCTTTCATCTAAAGTTTCCTTAGGATATATGGAGTCCTGGCGTCTAAATTTCTTGTTTAACTCACCCTGCCGACAAATCATTGCCTGTGTCGTCTTCCCTCTCTTTGTGAAAGAGAGGGATTAGAGGGTGAGTTCACTTTTTAAGGTTCTTAGATTCGCGCTTACTTATTAAAAAGCAGAAGAAGCCAACCCCCTATCAGGTTAGCTTCCACCGAAATTTCTGATATTTTCTGCGGTAATAAATAAATACATAACATCCTTCACCGCAAGTGAAAAATAAAAAAAATCTATATACTGTTCTTCAATTAAATCGCAAGGGCGTTGAGATATACTAACTTGTTGAAGCTGATTTGTCAAGCCCCCCAAGAGTACTATAGATACAAATCGACCGGGTGGTTCCGTACAGGGCGAACCCATGTGTTCGCCCTTGGTAGGGGAGGGTTTAAAACCCTCCCCTACGTGAACGTGTCATTGCGAGGAGTCCAAACATTAAGATCAAAACGTAGGGTGGGTTTATTAACCCACCACAAAATCGTTATAACGGTGGGTTAACTGCAGTTGAAATGTCGAATGTCGTTGGTCGAGGTAGGCCGAACCCCCTATTAGTCCCCCATACGTTGGGGGACGTGGAAAATCCGGGGGACACCCCCGGTCCCCCGGAAGGAGGCTTCTCCTTCACCTCTTTCTTCATAACTGTCATTGCGAGGAGTCCTTCCGTACACCCTAATTATGGAAGGACGACGTGGCAATCTCATCGGGCATCATTTGGTGGGCGCAGCCCACCCTACGTTCGGTAATCGTGTAGGGGCGAATGATTATTCGCCCGCGATGACAGCGATGAGAATTATATATGGGTAGGGGCGACCGGCCGGTCGCCCCTACGGAGATCAAACAATAATGATAAGGCGCGTGACTACATCTCCTTGGTCAGCGTTGCCAGAAACTCCTTGTTGCTGGCGGTCTTGGCGAGACGCTCCAGTATGCGCTCAGCGGCCTCGGTGGGGCTCTGCGAGTTGGCGGCCACCAGATTGGCCACGCGGCGCATGAGCCATATCTTCTGCAGAGTGACCTCGTCGTGTAGCAGCTCCTCGCGGCGGGTACCGCTGCGCAGCAGGTCCATGGATGGGAAGATGCGGCGCTCGGCCAGCTTGCGGTCAAGGTGCAGCTCCATGTTGCCGGTGCCCTTGAACTCCTCGTAGATCACATCGTCCATGCGGCTGCCCGTGTCAACCAGGCAGGTGGCGATGATGGTCAGCGAGCCGCCCTGCTCTATGTTGCGCGCGGCGCCGAAGAAGCGCTTGGGCGGGTACAGCGATACGGAGTCAATGCCGCCGGAGAGCGTGCGTCCGCTGGGCGGAAGCGCCAGGTTGTAGGCGCGCGTCAGCCTTGTGATGCCGTCGAGAAGTATGAGAACGTCCTTGCCGTTCTCGGCCAGCCGCTTGGCGCGCTCCAGCGCCAGCTCGGCCACCTTGGTGTGGCTCTCCACCGGCTCGTCGAACGTGGAGCTGATGACCTCGCCCTTCACCGAGCGCTCCATGTCCGTGACCTCCTCCGGACGCTCGCCGATGAGACACACCATGATATGGATATCGCTATAGTTGGTAGAGACGCCGTTGGCTATCTGCTTGAGCAGCATGGTCTTGCCAGCCTTGGGAGGGGAGACTATCAGGCCGCGCTGCCCGCGCCCGATGGGGGCTATCATGTTCATCAGCCGCGTGGCCAGGTTGCCCTGGGTCGTCTCCAGGTTTATCAGTTTGTTGGGGAATATCGGCGTGAGCTGGTTGAAGAAGGGACGCCCCTTGGCCATCTCGGGATCGACGCCGTTCACAGCCTCGATGCGCAGCAGGCTGTGATATTTCTCGCCGTTCTTGGGCAGGCGCACCTGACCCGTTATCATATCGCCGGTCCTCAGGCTGAAGCGGCGTATCTGCGATTGCGAAACGTAGACGTCGTTGGGGCCGGGCTTGAGCTTCTCCTGATGCAGAAAACCGTAGCCCTCGTCCATGGTCTCAAGTACGCCGCCCCCGAAGATGTTGCCCTGAAGCTCGGCGCTGGCCTGCAGCAGCCTGAGCACCAGGTCCTGTTTCTTCAGCTGGGTGTATCCGGTCAGCCCGATGGTCTTGGCCATCTCCAGCAGGTCTTCGCGCGTCTTGGATTCAAGCTCGCTGATATTCAGGGCGTTGGCTGTGTTCATTGTATTCATTGTATTCATTGAGTTCGCGGTATTCATTGTCATGGTTTCACCTTCTTCCAGTCTTCGATAAAGCGTGCGATCCCGATGTCGGTGAGGGGGTGCTTCATCATCTTCATTAATATATCGTAAGGCACGGTAGCTATGTGCGAGCCGCACTTGGCCGCTTCGATAACGTGCAGCGGGTGTCTTATGCTGGCGGCTATCACCTGTGTCGGCAGATTGTGTTTTTGGAATATCTCCACGGTCTCGGCGACTACGTCCATTCCGCGATGTCCTATGTCATCCAGCCTTCCCACGAACGGGCTGACGTAGGTGGCGCCGGCGCGGGCGCCGAGCAGCGTCTGGGCGGGGGAGAAACACAGCGTGAGGTTCGTTTTGATATCCTCCTTCGACAGGATGCTGATGGCCTCGTACCCCGCCTCCGATACCGGCATCTTAACCGTCACGTTCCTGTGCCACGCGGCGACCTCTCTGGCCTCCTTTATCATGCCCTCCGTGTCCAGGCTTAATACCTCCACCGAGATGGAGCCGTCCACGAGAGAGCATATCTCAAGTATCCTCTCTTTAAGATTCGACGAGCCTTCCTTGGCAACCAGGCTGGGGTTGGTGGTAACGCCGCTGATGAGACCCATCCTGGCGGCCTGCCGTATCTGGTCTATATTTGCCGTGTCAAGAAATAACTGCATTCCGTTGTCTCCGATTGATTATTGAAATTTTCGATTGGGGCTAATCAACCCCCTGTATCCCCCACTCTTGGGGGAATTTAATTAAAGATAGGGGACACCCCTAAAACCCCGTCAGAGGGCGCTCCCTCTGGACTCCCCTGTCTCTCGCTGCTGTCATTGCGAGTCCTTCCTAGGAAGAACGACGTGGCAATCTCGCGGTATTTAATCCCCTTTATGTCCAATATTTCGGTCATCGTGTAGGGGCGGGTTTCAAACCCGCCTCTACGGGACACTCCTAGAACCACAGCACTAGAGACGCTTTGCCGTCGCCAATCTTTATTAATAATGTTAAGGAGGCTGCCGTTAAGGTTCCACAACGGCGGGCTTCAAACCCGCCCTGCTCTTGATTCAGGAGAGGGCGATTCACGAATCGCCACTACGGAGTTGCCTATACAATACTTTCTATTATTGCTTTCTATATTGGCAAGGCAGGCTGCGACCCTTCGAGCAGAACGCCCTTGGCCGCCGCTATGAATTCACGGAACAGCGGGTGCGGGCGGGTGGGGCGCGACACGAATTCCGGATGGTACTGGCAACCTATCATGAAGCTATGTTCTTTAAGTTCGCATATCTCCACCTGACGTCCGTCCGGCGACAGTCCGCTGAAGACCATGCCCGCGCTTTCCAGGTTATCGCGGAAATTGGTGTTAAACTCAAAATTCTGGCGGAACCGCTCCTGCACGGAATCCTGATTATATATTGCAGCCGCCTTAGTTCCGGGCAGTATATTTAATGGAAACGCGCCCAGCCTGATAGCATGTGAACAGGCCGCTTCGTCGCGACGTTCCTGCATCTTGTCGATGACCGGGTGAGCCGTGCCCGGGTCGAACTCCGTGGAGTTCGGCGTGTGAGAGCCGAGCACGTGCCTGGCGAATTCGATGATCATGGCATGCATTCCCAGCGACGAGCCCAGATAAGGTATGTTGTGCTCCCTGGCGTAGCGCGCCGCGATTATCAGACCCTCCACCCCGCGGATACCCGCTCCTCCGGGAACGATGATGCCCTGCGCGGAGTGCAGCAGCCCGTCCCCATCCTTCTCCAGCGTCTCCGCCTGTATCCACTGTATGTTGATATCCCTGTCGTTAAAAACCGCGGCGTGGCGCAGCGCCTCCTTGACCGACAGGTACGCATCCCTCAACTCAACGTACTGCCCCACCAGCGCTATGTTCACCGATTCCTTGGGAGCTTTCATCCGCTCCACCAGGTCTCTCCATTCGCTGAAATCTACGTGGTTCTTCGGCAGCTCGAACTTTTCGACAATAAACTCTCCCAGGCCGGCTTCCTCCAGTACGAGAGGAGTTTCGTAGATCACGGGGAGCGTCGGCAGGGGCATTACGGCCTTCCGGTCAACGTCGCAGAACAGCGCGATCTTATCCCTGATATCCTCGGTGATGGGCAGGTCGCTGCGCAAAATGATGACGTCCGGCTGTATACCGATGCGCCTGAGCTCGTTGACGCTGTGCTGTGTCGGCTTGGTCTTGAGCTCCAGGGTCGACTGGAGATAAGGCAGGAGCGTGAGGTGCACGTACAGCACGTTCTTCCTGCCGACCTCGCTCCTCATCTGGCGTATGGCCTCCAGGAAGGGAAGCCCCTCGATGTCGCCCACAGTGCCGCCCACTTCTACAATAACCACATCCGCGCCGCTCTCCTGGGCTACCTTGCGGGAACGGCTCTTTATTTCATTGGTAAGGTTCGGTATAACCTGAATGGTGCCGCCGTTGAACTCGCCGCGCCGTTCCTTGGTGATGAGTTCGCCGTATATCTGTCCCGCCGAAACGCTGGACGAGGCGTTCAAGTCCGTATCGATGAACCTCTCGTAGTGGCCCAGGTCCAGGTCCGTCTCCGCGCCGTCGTGGGTGAGATACACTTCGCCGTGCTGATAGGGGGAGATCAGTCCGGGCTCGGCGTTCAGGTAAGGGTCTAGTTTTTGAACCGATACTGAGATGTTGCGACTTTTCAGGATTCTGCCGATGGAGGCGACGGCGGTACCTTTTCCTACTGAGCTTACTACGCCGCCGGTCACAAAGATATACTTCGTCATCAGTTCGATTCCTTTCGGCGAGATGGTAGGTGTAACGACATATATGAATGAGAAGAACTACCTTCTCGTGGTCTTAACAATGCGAAGAAGCAACGGGGGATCGGGGAAATTGCTCTTCTGAGGTCTAAATTATAGGGGATAAATCATGTGATGTCAATGGTTTTCTGCATAGAAAATCCCCATTTATCGATGTAGATGTAGGGTGGGTAGAGCTTTGCGAAACCCACCAGCCCATGACCACAAAGACGGTGGGTTAGCCAAACCCACCCTACGGCTGCTGAACTGTGGGCGAATAATTATTCGCCCCTACATCTCTGTGCCGGTTGACAGACATAGAGACGTCCTTCCCGTATTAGAAGGATTGCGTCTCTACACGATGACCGATGTATGAAAAAACGTAGGGGCACAGTCCTTCCATGACATTAAGGCATATGGAAGGATGCCCCTACCAGATACGACCCTTTTGTCCAGCGCTTTGTTCTTCACCGTTACGGCAGCCATTAGACTTGTTGAAGGTGAGTAACACCTTCAACAGCACTGAAAAGTGATTCCGTATTAACGATTGATTGCCATCCCCATCCCCCCGCCTTATAATGTTTCCACTATGTCGGAACAGAAAAAGCTCCTCGTTCTCTTCGACGGCAACGCCCTGATCCACCGCGCCTTCCATGCCCTGCCGCCGCTATCGGTGCGGAAGACGGGCGAGTCCACGGGCGCCGTCTACGGCTTCGCCAACATGGTGCTCAAGGTGCTGGGCGAGCTGAAGCCGGCCTGCTGCGCCGTGGCCTTCGACTACCCAGCCCCGACGTTCCGGCACAAAGAGTTCGCCGAATACAAAGCGCACCGCCCGCCCGCGCCTGAGGAGCTGAAGAGCCAGTTCAAGCGGGTGCACCAGCTCGTCGACGCGTTCAACATCCCCAGCATCGAGCTGGAGGGATACGAGGCCGACGACATACTTGGCACGCTGGCGCGCCAGGCAACCGATGCAGGCATCGATACGATAATCGTCACCGGGGACATGGACACGCTGCAGCTCGTCTCACCGCAGGTGAAGGTGCTCACGCCCAGACCGGGCAAGCCTTTCAGCGACACCATACTATACGATGAGGAGAAGGTAATTGAGCGCTACGGCCTATCCCCGGCGCAGATAGCCGATTTTAAAGGTCTCAAGGGAGACCCTTCCGACAACATCGCAGGGGTGCACGGCATCGGCGAGAAGACGGCGACCAAGCTTCTGCAGCAATACAAGTCCGTCGAAGGCATATACGAGCATTTGGACGAGGTTGATACTGCCAAAGCTAAGAAAGCACTAGCCGACGGCGAGCAGGACGCGCACCGCAGCAAGCGGCTGGCAACGATAGTCACCGACGCGCCGGTCAAGCTCGACCTTGATGCCTGCGCCAGGAGCGACTTCGACCGCGCCAGGCTGATCGATCTTTTCCGCGACCTGGAATTCACCAAGCTCATGCCCAGGCTGGACGAGGTCGGGACGAGCAAACAGGAGCAGCGGCCCGAGGTATGCACGGTCGACTCCGACTACTGCGTCGTCGATACCGAGGACACCCTGGATAGACTTTTTTCAGTGCTAAGCAAGGCCGAAACCTTCGCCGTGGACCTGGAAACCGACAGCCTGAACGCGCTGTCCGCAAACATTGTCGGCCTGTCCTTCTGCATCGAGGAAGGGAAAGCATTTTATATACCGGTTGGACACCGCGAAGGAACGCAGCTTCCCCTCGATAAAGTACGCGATCGACTGGAACCGATATTAGCCGACACGAAGAAGGCCAAGGTCACGCACAACGGAAAATACGACTCGACCGTGCTCATCGAAAATGGAATCGAAATCGACAACCTGTCCTTCGACACTATGATCGCAGCCTATCTGCTGGGCGAGAAATCGCTTGGGCTCAAGGCGCTGGCCTTCAACCGGCTCGGCATAGAGATGACGCCGATAACGAACCTCATCGGTAAAGGAGCCAAACAGCAGACTTTCGACAATGTTGCCATAACCGACGCAGTCAGCTACGCCTGCGCCGACGCCGACATGACGCTGCGGCTGGCGCACATCTTTGAAAACGAGCTTAAGGAGCAGGGGCTCTGGAAGCTGTTCAACGAGGTCGAGATGCCACTCGTGCCCATCCTGCGCGAGATGGAGTGCGCCGGCATAGCGCTCGACACGGATTCGCTCGGCGCAATGTCGCGGAGTCTGGGAGAGCGCATGGGCGCCATCGAGGCTGAGATATATCAACTCGCGGGACAGCAGTTCAATATCAATTCACCGCAACAGATGGGTATGGTGCTGTTTGAAAAACTCGGCCTGCCCAGCGGCAGGAAGACCAAGAGCGGCTACTCCACCGACGCCTCGATACTGGAGGGGCTGAGAGGGGTGCATCCTGTTGTCGACCTTGTGCTGGAGTACCGCCAGCTGTCCAAGTTGAAATCGACATACGTCGACGCCCTTCCCGCATTGATTAATCCTAAGACAGGGCGGGTGCACACCAGCTTCAACCAGGCGGCAACGACGACGGGCAGATTATCGTCGTCCGACCCGAACCTGCAAAACATACCGGTGAAAGGCGAGCTGGGGCTTCAGGTAAGGAAAGCCTTCATCGCCGGAGAGGGTAACCTGCTGCTCAGCGGCGACTACTCCCAGATCGACCTGCGGGCGCTGGCCCACCTCTCGCAGGACCCGCAGCTCATCGAGGCGTTCCGCAACGGGGAAGATATCCACCGCGCTACGGCGGCAAAGATATTCAACCTTTCTCCCGACGATGTTAATTCGGACATGCGCCGCGTGGCCAAGACCGTCAACTTCGGCGTCATCTACGGCATGAGCGATTACGGCCTGGAGCAGGCCACGAGCCTCTCGCGCGCCGAGGCCTCGCAGTTCATCAAGACCTATTTCGATAAATACAAAGGCGTAGCCGAATACCTGGAAGCGACCAAGCAGCAGGCGCGCCAGCACGGATATGTTGAGACGCTGCTGGGACGCAGGCGTTACATTCCCGATATCAATAACTCCAACGGTATGATACGCATGGCGGCCGAGCGCATGGCGATAAACATGCCTATACAGGGCACGGCCGCCGACATCACCAAGCTGGCCATGATAATGGTTCAGAAAGAGATGGACGACAGAGGCCTCGGCCCGAATGGCAGCGGCTGCCGCATGCTGCTGCAGGTGCACGACGAACTCGTCTTCGAGGTGCCGGCCGACGCCCTCGACGAGATGAAACATCTCGTGCTGGAGATCATGCCAAAGGCGCTGAAGCTGGACGTCCCGCTCGTCGCCGACGTTAAGGTCGGCGCAAACTGGGGCGAGATGAAATAAAGTCCGAACTCCCCCTGTCCCCCTCTTTGATTAAAGAGGGGGAAGCAATACATCCTAGGGGGCGTTCGATATAAGTAGATGTAGGGTGGGCTGTGCCCACTAATAAGAGGTGCAGGAGAGTTTTCTCCTGCCGGGGTTTTAGGGGTGTCCCCTATTATTTTTTCTCTCCCCCAAGATTGGGGGATACAGGGGGTTGATTATTGTTTCCCCCTTTCAAGGGGTATAGCAGGGGATTCACAAGCTTGACGATGATCCAGTGGGCGTCAACAAACACAGGAGGCCTGAAATGCCGGATGATAAAGAAGATCGCGTACTAGAAGGAAATGACGATGGGAAAAAGAAGAAGGGAAAGGGAACAAAAGCAAGAGTCAGCCTCAGGCTTCCCTCCGGCCTGACATCTCTGCTAGCCGCCACGGCGCTGGCGGCCTCAGCCGCGGCTATCGCGATCACGGTCACAACGACCTGTGATAAATGCCCCGCCGGTCCCCCAGGCCCACCCGGCCCGGAAGGATCCCAGGGAGCGGAGGGCGCATCATGTACACAGACGATCTACAGCGGCGATTACGAGTTGACCTGCGGCGAAGAAACGATTATCAACGTAAACCTCGAGAAGGATGACCTGCTGCAAGGCTTCCTGCTGAACCCGGGTATGGATGCAACCCTATCTATAGCGGTGCCGGCGGGTTCGTCAACTCTCGTATGGCAGGATACCAACAGTGAAGGCGGCATAGAATTCACTTGTGTCGCCGATACCGGCGGCGTCTACTCGCTGACGATTGCCGCGCAGCAATGCACGACGGGGATGAAGAGCCGCGGCGTGACGCTGGTCTACTGGGTGACCCGCTGATGAATGAGTGCGTAGGGTGGGCTGTGCCCACCGAAATGGAATCATTGTAGGGGCGATCCTTGTGATCGCCCGCTGTGGGCGAATACGAGATTCACCCCCACACGCTGAACAATAGAATAACGATAAGATTAGGAAGAAATCACATGCCAGAGCTTCCCGAAGTCGAAACAATAAAACGCGACCTCGAAACTAAAGTAATCGGCCTGTGCTTCACAGGCGCGACTCTTAGCTGGCCGAGGATGCTGCAGAATATGACCCCCGACGCTTTCCGACGCCGGTTGGTATCACAGTGTATTGAAGGGTTGAAAAGGCGCGGGAAATACCTGATTTTCAAACTTTCTACCGGGGATGCCCTCATCCTGCATATGCGCATGAGCGGCTCGCTGCGTCTCGATGATGACAGTTACAGCGACCCTTATGTCCGCGCCGTTTTCGATTTCGACAGTGGAGCCAAGCTGTACTTCCGCGACCCGCGCAAGTTCGGCATGATATGGCTCGTCGAAGATGAGGAACAGGTCGTCGGCAAGCTGGGTCCCGAACCTCTGGATACGTGCTTCACGGCGAGAACCCTGCGATCGATACTGAGCAAGCATAGTGCTCCGACCAAAGCTATAATCTGCGACCAGACTGTTATCGCAGGCATCGGCAACATGTACGCCGACGAGGCGCTCTTCGATGCCAGGATACATCCGGAGAGAAAATCCAGCAGCCTGTCTCGCGATGAAATAAAGCGACTCCACCGCGCGATTATCACGGTCCTGACACAAGCCATAGACAACGGCGGCGCCAGCATCAGCGACTACACCCGCCCCGACGGAAAATCGGGCGAGGCGCAATTCGTCTTCAAGGTAGCACATCAATTAGGGGGTAAATGCAAAAGTTGCGGAACACAGATTGAGCGAATTCCGATACGTAAACGAGGCAGCTATTTCTGCCCTAAATGTCAGGGGAAAAATATTTAAAATTACATAAAAACATCTTGACAAGCTGTGCCCTCTTGTGGTAATTTAAGTTCACGGCGACCTCCATTATTGAGGCGTCGATACAGTTAAAAATATTTAATAAATACAAAACCGCTTGGATCGTTAGCGACCGAGACGCCATACAGGTGAAAAAGGCTTTTAAGCCTTCTCGGTTGCGGCCGCGAAGGCTTTTTTAGTTCAGTAAAGAGCAAAAGCCGTCACGGGGAAACACTTAGACTAAGAAGTCGGCAGGTGTCAGAGATGATCAGGCAGAACAGCTCTAAACTGAAGATAGGATTTATAGGCACCGGAACCGCAGGAACGGCCCTGGCGGTCAAGCTGCATACGCATGGTTATCAAATAGCGGCCGCATCGGATAAAAATCCATCCTCAATCCAGCGATTTTCAGCCATGTTGCCGGAGTGTAAGGTATACCAGAAAAACCAAGCCGTAATCGACAATGCCAATCTCATATTTATCACCTCCCCCGACGACGTAATTGCCCCCATAGCAGCCAGCCTCAAATGGCACAGCGGGCAGAGCGTCGTCCACTGCAGCGGGGCCGCGTCGCTCGATATCCTGGACCCGGCCAGGGAAGACGGCGCCAGCACCGGCGCCATGCACCCTCTTCAAACCTTCGCCGGCGTATCCCAGGCCATCGAAAACATACCAGGCTCAACATTCGCCATCGAGGCCGACGAACCACTGTTCACGACACTACGTGATATGGCCGTAGCGATGGGCGGAACTTGTATCAAGCTCAACCCGGGAGATAAAGTTCTGTATCACGCTGCCGCCGTGCTCTCCTGCAATTATCTGGTCACCCTGGTCAAACTGGCAACAGAACTCTACAAATCGTTCGGCATAGAGCCGCAACAGGCTACGCAGGCGTTGATGCCGCTGCTTCAGGGAACACTGAACAACATCGGCAGCGTAGGCATCCCCGACTGTCTCACCGGACCAATCGCCCGCGGCGACACGGGCACGATAAGAAAGCACATAGATGCAATGGAACAATCGACTCCCCAAGCACTGGACGCGTACCTCGAGATGGGACTTCAAACAATTCCCATAGCCCTGGAAAAAGGTAAGATCGATAACAAAACCGCTGATATCTTGAAGACACTGCTTAAGGAGAAACAGAATGAGAGAAATGCTGAGAGGCAAAATCCATCGCGCGCGGGTCACTGACGCCAACATCAACTACATGGGAAGCATAACCATAGACGAAGCGCTCATGGAGGCCGCCGATATACTGCCTTATGAGAAGGTCCACGTAGTCGATGTCGATAACGGTTCACGGCTAGAGACATACACCATCGCCGGAGAACGTAACTCCGGAGTCGTCTGCCTGAACGGCGCCGCCGCAAGGCTCGTCCAGCCCGGCGACAAGGTCATCATCATCGCCTACAACTTCGTCACCGAAGATGAAGCCAAGAACGTGCAGCCCAGTCTCGTCTTCGTCGATGAGAATAACAGAATAGTGAAGAAGGAACCCGCTTTAGTATGAGAGTCACCGCCAGCCAGATTAAAGAGATGAAGCGGAAAGGCGAAAAGATCGCCGAGGTCACCGCTTACGATTACTCCATGGCCAAGCTCGTCGATGAGGCGGGTATGCCTGTTATACTGGTCGGCGACAGCCTCGGCATGGTGATGCTGGGGTACGAGTCCACGATACCGGTCACAATGGATGAAATGATCCACCACACCAAAGCCGTTGTCCGCGGCGCAAAGAATGCTCTCATAATCGGCGACATGCCGTTCATGACATATCAGGTGTCCGTAGAGGACGCCATGCGCAATGCCGGCCGCTTTATCCAGGAGGGGGGAGCCCAGGCGGTTAAGCTGGAGGGGGGCGAAACCGTTGCCGAGAAAGTGAGCCGTATCGTAGCAGCCGGTATCCCTGTCCAGGGACATATAGGACTGACGCCGCAATCGGTTCATCAACTGGGCGGATACAAGGTACAGGGAAAAACGGCCGAGGTCGCGGCCCGTTTGCTGAACGATGCGAAAGCCCTCGAGAGCGCAGGGGTATTCTCCATAGTGCTGGAGTGCGTGCCCACTCCTCTGGCAAAGCTTATCACTGAGCGTGTTTCCGTGCCGACCATCGGCATCGGCGCAGGTAAATACTGCGACGGACAGGTACAGGTAATCAACGACCTCCTGGGATTTTACACCGACTTCGTCCCCAAGCACGCCAAGCAGTATGCCAGACTCCATGAATCTATTTCCGCATCCCTCTCGGAATACATAGCCGAAGTTAAGGCCGGCAAATTCCCCACCGCCAAGCAGAGTTACGAGATGGATGCCGCGGTGCTTGCACAAATCGAAGCACGGCAGTAAAATTGTTGCATCACAGTTCACCGCAGTTTAACTCTTCTCAGGAAATCATATTTTAAAGGAGGCGAATTATGGCTCTCTATGTTATGTTAAGCAAACTTACGGTATGGGGCAGGAAGACGGTCAAGGAACGCCCGCACAGGATCAAGGAAGTCAACAAGGAAGTGGAGGCCATGGGCGCCAAGGTACTACAACAATATGCCACCCTGGGCGAATATGATTTCATTAATATCCTGGAAGCGCCCGATAATGAAACTATGGCTAGAGTAGCGGTGGAGCTGGGCTCACGCGGAACCCTGGATACCACTACCCTCAGCGCCATGCAGCTCGATGATTTCATCACTTCACTTAATCCGCCGAAGAAAAAATAACCCCTCCTAACCGACAACCTCTCCTCCTATATATCATCGAAATGAAAATAATAGAAAAAGTGCAATCCCTGAAAGAATACCGAAGGAAACTTATCGGTTCCGTAGGTTTCGTTCCTACTATGGGATACCTTCACGAAGGCCACCTGTCGCTGGTTCGCCGCGCCCGTGTCGAGAACCTCTCCGTCATCGTCAGCATATTTGTGAATCCCACCCAGTTCGGCCCCAGCGAGGACTTCGCCTCATACCCGCGCGATACAGAACGCGACCTGTCCATGCTGCAGAAGGAAAAGGTGAACGTGGTTTTCATGCCCGCTCCCGAGGAAATATACCCCGAGGGATTCAACAGCTGGGTTGAGGTCAATGACATCACCGACAGGCTGGAAGGCAAGGCGCGCCCCGGACATTTCAAGGGTGTCACAACGGTCGTGGCCAAGCTGTTCAACATCGTGGAGCCGGACAAGGCGTATTTCGGACAGAAGGACGCCCAGCAGCTTGCGGTCATCCGCAAAATGGTGAACGACCTGAATATGAACCTGGAAATAATCTCGGTGCCAACCGCGCGTGAATCCGACGGCCTGGCAATGAGCAGCCGCAATGTCCGCCTTAACCCCGAGGAACGCAAAGCGGCTGTGGTGCTATGGCAAGCGCTTAGCCTGGCACGCGGGCAGTGGGAGAACGGACAGAGGGATGCCTCACATTTGAGAGAGGCCATGTTGGCTCTTATACAGAAGGAACCGCTGGCTACGATCGACTATGTCAGCGTGGCGGACCCGCAGACGCTCATTGAACTGGATATGATAAATCGCACGGCGCTACTCTCGCTGGCTGTAAAGGTCGGTAAAACGCGGTTGATCGATAACATCCTGCTTGGTGAATAAAATTTCCACCCACGGCTGTTTTACACTGAATCGCCGTTTGTATCCTTCTTCATATCCTTAATGATATCCTCCAGGCTGGGCTCTTCTCTCTTCGTCCGCTTCTTTCTCCACTGCAACATCTCCCAGCCGAACGCCCCGGTCGCGAAAATCAGGATGAGAATCAACATGGCTTTCAGGATAGTCAAAGTACCTGTGTCCAGCACGTCGGCCCCGGACAGGTCCGGCAGATAAACCGCTAGACACAATATCGAGAGGGAGAATATGATCAGATAGGAGACTGCCGCTATCCAGTATTGTAATCCCAGGAACACCTTAACTATGCTCTTACCTTTCTGGCCGGTGAATAACTCTTTATTTTTCACAATTCACCTCTATTCCGCCGGAGCAGCATTCGATTCCACTAACGATAACAAAATGTAAACAATATCCAATTCTAGCCTTTATTGGGCGGCAGCACCTTGCCGATCGGACGCATCTTGCGCTTGCGGCGATACGGGGGAACACTGCCCGTCCATAATCCTTTGAAGAACTTAATATCCAATAGATGCCTCTTATCCGAGATGTCCAGCAGATCCCTGGAAATGTTATTCTCAAAATAAGCGACCTCGACATGTTTGCCCATATTTTTGACGGCCTGCAAAGCGTATGCGTAATCGGAGTCGCCGCTCACCAGCACGGCGACGTCATACAGATTGTTCCAGGCGAAATGCAGCAGGTCCGTGGCGAGCATCACGTCCACACCCTTCTCCACCGCCACCCCTTGCGATAACTTTGTGCTGCCCAGCCTGACCTCCAGATACGGCGTCTCGCGCAGGGCGTTGAGGAAATCCTGCTGCTCGCGGATACCGTCCGTCCTCCCGCTCGAACTCTGTAATACATTGTAATAATATGTTCGAAACAGAAAACGATTCCCGCACAGCCTGTTGGCAAACTCGGAAAAATTAAGATCGTGGCGCCCGAAATTGGAGCGCAACGCATGATAGAGATTGCTGCCGTCGATGAAAATAGCTACCCTACTTTCCATAATTGCCTCCTGAGCTAGATGCTATACTATTTTGCCGTTATATGCAACTCTTTCACGAAGAACACCATGCCGATCATCGCCAGGCCGGACATCGCCGCCCCAAAGTAGAATGCCGCGGACGGATTCACATGCTGCCATAACACCCCGGCGATCACGCTGGCGAGAAGCAGCGCAAATCCCACCATTCCGTGATACAGTCCGTACGCTATGCCCCGCCTCCTTGGCGAAACGATATCGCATACAAACGCCTTGGTCACTCCCTCCGCCAGACCGGCGTAAAGCCCATAAGTAATAGCGACGATTAACATGTACCATTCCGAAGACGCCACCGCCATTAGAATGTAAGTGACGACATATATGCTCCACCCGATCACGATAATCTTCTTGCGACCTATTCTGTCCGAAAGTCTCCCTATGGGAAAGGATACCAGAGCATAGATCAGATTATACAGAATGAGCAGGAGGAAAACGTAGAAAACCGATACGCCTACGTTGCCGGCCCGCAATATAAGAAATGCATCCGCCGAGTTGCCCAGGTTGAACAGCACCATAACCGTAAGGAACATGATGAAGCGTTTGTCTAGTATCCTGGGTTGAGCTAAACGTCTGGCGGCCAGACGCTCGGCCCAGGTCGGCCTTGTTTGCTTGACGAAGAATACGATGAGAAGCACGGCTATAAAAGCCGGAACAACCCCGATGATTACCAGCCAGTGAAAAGTCTCTACCGTTAATACCTTATCCGGGCCCAGTATAAAGTAGATAACAAGCGCGGCTATGGCAACGCCTACCATGGCTCCGAAACTATCCATGGCCTTCTGGAAGCCGAAACCTCGTCCCGCCGTTCCATCCGTAGTGCAATCGGCGATCAACGCATCGCGGGGAGAGATGCGCACGCCCTTTCCCGCGCGCTCAATTACACGTATGACAAGCGCCAATCCCCAGCTTGATGCGATGAGCAGGAACGGTTTGACCAGCGTTGAGAGACCGTATCCCGCGGCGGTAATCCATTTGCGTTCGCCCAGCCTGTCGCTGCCCCAGCCGCTCAGTATCTTGACGAGATTTGCCGCGCTGTAGCCCAATCCTTCGATCAGGCCGATGATGGAAGTGCCAACTCCCAATGCATTGAGAAAGAGGGGGAATGCCCTGAATATCATCTCGCTGGAGACATCGGTGAAGAAGCTTACCCAGCCGAGGACGAAGACGTTGCGGTTAACCCCGAGGCCGTTTCTCTGCTTTTTGTAGAATTGTTGCATGTGCCGCTCTTAAACTATTTCAGTAGTATACACTAGGCAGCGCTATCTTATAAAGAGTCGCGAATCGGAATCTTGCCCGCTCGACATGCAGGCTGTATACTTACCACGCTATGTATAACGACACAATAGCAGCCATATCGACGCCTTTAGGCGAGGGGGGTATCGGCATCGTGCGGCTGAGCGGCCCCGAGGCGCTGGCGATAGCCGGCAAAGTTTTCGACGCCACGTTGGAAGACCATGGTGTTGTCCACGGACATATAATCGACCCTGATACAAAAGACATTGTCGATGATGTGCTGGCCTGCTATATGGCCGCGCCGCACACGTACACCGCCGAGGACGTAGTCGAGATAAACTGCCACGGCGGCCCGATGCCGCTGTTATCGATATTGGAATTATTGCTCAAGCAGGACGCGCGACTGGCCAACCCAGGCGAGTTCACGCTGCGCGCTTTCCTTAACGGCAGGATCGACCTGGCGCAGGCGGAATCAGTTCTCGATATCATAAGAGCGAAAACGCAGGCCGGCCTGAGAGTCGCCGTTGGAGGGCTCGAAGGCAAATTGTCGCAAGCCGTCAAAGACGTTCGGGCTGAAATAATGAAAGTCCTGGCCTACCTCACCGCAAGGATCGACTTCCCTGAAGACGAGATCGAGGAACAGGATATAGTCCCGATACTGGGAGAAGCCCGCGACAAATTGAGATTAATCAGCGATAGCGCGGATCAGGGCATGATATACCGCCAGGGCGTCAGGACAGCCATCGTGGGACGGCGCAATGTGGGCAAGTCCAGCCTGCTCAATCGCCTGCTGAAACAGGACCGCGCCATCGTCAGCCCGGTGCCGGGAACCACGAGAGACACCATCGAGGAAATCGCAAACATTCGCGGTGTGCCGTTCGTTATGATCGACACTGCGGGTATGGATAAAAGACAGGGGCGCGTGGAATCTATGGGTATCGAGCGCAGCCGCGAGGCCGTCGCCAAGGCCGACTTTGTGCTTCTTGTGGTCGATTCGAGCGCCCCTCTTAGAAGCACCGATAAGGAAATTGTCGCGATGCTGGAGGGAAAGCCTGTGCTGGTTGCCGCGAATAAAAGCGACCTGAAACAGCGGGCGCATCTCGATGACATCCCGTTCGACAAAGTACACGTCTCCGCTCTGACCGGCGACGGCATAGACCGCCTCGAAGATAAAATGTTCGACTTCGTGTTCGGAGGCAAGACTGTATCCAGCGACGCGATCCTCGTTTCCAATCCCAGGCATAAGTCCTGCCTCGAGCAGGCGATCAGGCACATCGACCAGGCTTTGCATGGCATCGACACGCGGATACCGGACGACTTTGTGACGATCGATCTTACGTCTGCTCTGAATACGCTCGGAGAGATAACCGGCGAGACGGTGACCGACGAACTGCTGGAGACGATCTTCAGCAACTTCTGCATCGGAAAGTAGTTCCACCCCAGCAGAAACCGTAATATAATTTGCCTTGACACTACTGGGGGCTGTTGTTATAATCACTCGTGCTGAGGGGGATATAGCTCAGCTGGGAGAGCGCTGCGTTCGCATCGCAGAGGTCGAGGGTTCGAATCCCTCTATCTCCACCAAGAATTCATAAAGCGCTGACCGTTCAGTACCAAAAAGTTCTGCTCATAGCTTCGGAGGTGGTAGCCGGTAGAACGGGGAATCGTGCCCGGACAGTAGGAATGCCCCTGTAGCTCAGATGGATAGAGCAGCGGTTTCCTAAACCGTTTGTCGGGCGTTCGAGTCGCCCCAGGGGTACCATAACTAAAGAAATGGCGCAAGCAGACTAAATACCAGCGAAATCATAAGTAAAAATGAATACCGTAAAAGAGGGCGTCTGAGGTCGACTCGGAGGTGCCAAAAAAGGGGAGATAGAATAGATGCGACAATCGGCAATACTCGGTGCCTCAAAATTAGGGAAAGGCCCTTGGCGTCCGGAGAAAAAGGTTACCGCAATCGCATTCATGGGCGGCTGTGAAGTGGATTTCAGGCAGGCTGAGCTTGAGGACGGCGTCACGGAAGTGAGCGCGATTTCAATACTGGGCGATGTAAACATCGTGGTCACGCCGGACATTCCGGTGACTATATCAGGTGTATCGATCCTGGGATCTAGAAACATAGCGCGCACGAAAGAACTGGTTCCCAGCCTGAACGCGAAGAAGTCCATACATGTTAAGACTGTCTGCATTCTTGGCGGATGCTACGTAACCGAGTTCAGCGAATACGAAGAGGAATGGACTTAAGACTTCCAAGAACGGGTTGTCATCAGTTATAATATTAAAATGGTATTATTAACAAAAGAGGATGGAGAGCTGGGACGCAGTTAAGAGGCCGCAGTGTCCTCGGTTCCGAAGCTGCGAGGGATTTGATTTTAACCGCGGCCTACGCAGCTTAAGTAATAGGGGTGTAGCTCAGTTGGTAGAGCAGCGGTCTCCAAAACCGCAGGTCGAGGGTTCGAGCCCTTCCGCCCCTGCCATAAGCCGAGGTGGTGGAACTGGTAGACACGCCATCTTGAGGGGGTGGTGGGCGAAAGCCTATAGGAGTTCGAGTCTCCTCCTCGGCACCATACGCGGAAGTAGTTCAGTGGTAGAACGTCTCCTTGCCAAGGAGAAGGTCGTGGGTTCGAGCCCCATCTTCCGCTCCAAAAAAATCTTCTCCCCGGTACGACGGGGTTATTGCGGCGACGTGGCCAAGAGGTTAAGGCGGGGGTCTGCAAAACCCCTATTCGGCAGTTCGAATCTGCCCGTCGCCTCTTCACAAGCGTTATGAATATGCAATGATAGCTCGGGGTACGTAACTGCGGCCCCGTTTTTTATCTTTAAAAATCCTAGAACGATCGAAGGCCGAGGTGGCGGAATGGCAGACGCGAGGGACTTAAAATCCCTTGGGCACTAGCTCGTGCGGGTTCGAGTCCCGCCCTCGGCACCAGCCAAAATTCTGCTATAATTAAATCGACAATCGAAACTATCAAACAAGGATTTCCACATGCCGCTTTATCCGGGCTTTGAAGATGCGATAAAACCGAAAACAATAGCTGTGGTGGGGGCTTCCAGGAAGCCCCTTCTATTTGGCGACTTCGTAGCCAACTTACAGCGTGCCGGATTTCCCGGACGCATATACCCTGTAAACCCAAAAGCCGAGGGCAAGGAGATACACGGACTTAAGTCATACCATGACCTGCTTTCGATACCGGAACACGTCGATCTAGTTACAGCGACCGTACCGGCAAAGGATATCATACCTATGCTTGAGGATTGTGTTACCGTCGGCATAAAGAACGTGCAGATATTCACGGCCGGGTTCAAGGAATCGGGGGAGGCGGAGGGGATAGCGCTTGAAGAAAAGCTCAAAGCTATTGCCACGAGAGGCAAGATAAACGTGCTCGGCCCCAATTGCATGGGACTTCATATACCGGCATCGAAAATAACAACATGGGAAACGCTCAATCCGGAGCCCGGCCATGTAGGATTCATATCCCAGAGCGGAGGCCATGCCGGCACCTTTGTCATCGAATCAGCCGACTACGACATCCGAGTCAGCAAGGTGATGAGCTTTGGCAATGCCGCCGTCATCGACAGCGTGGACCTGCTCGAATATCTGGCCGAAGATCCGGAGACGAAGATTATCTGTATGTACCTGGAAGGAGTGAAGAACGGCGGCAAGCTGACAAAGCTGGTAAGGGAGATAAACAAGACAAAACCCGTCATCATCTGGAAGGGCGGCGCGACACCAAGCGGCGCCCGCGCCGCGGCCTCGCACACCGGCTCCCTGGGAGGTGAACAACAGGTCTGGGAGGCCTTTTTTAGACAGACCGGAGCGATCAGGGTGGAGGGCATAGAAGAACTGCTGAACCAGGTCATGACATTCCTATATCTGCGACCGCCTGAAGACAACCGAATGGCTTTAATCGCCGGCGGCGGAGGAAACAGCGTGGCCTGCTCCGACGTCTGCGACCAGAACGGACTGGTGCTGCCGGCATTCGCCGAGACGACACGTAAAGCCCTGCTCAAATTCATAGTTGCGGAGGGAACGATCACCCGTAACCCCATCGACATTGCTTTTGCGATGGTGGACCTCGATGTGCTGATACGCTCTCTCGAGTTATCCGCGGCCGATCCGAACATCGATTTCGTCGTGTTCGCGCTGCCGCCCGGTGTCATACTCCTGGGCGCCAGTAAACACACCAAGAACGAGAACATCTCTTTTGAGGACGCGATTAAGAAGCACACAAATCTCGTGCTTGATACGCTTACGAAGTTCGACCGCGAGAACGCATCGGGTAAACCGCTAGTGGTAGTGCTGCAGGGCGGATTGATCAGATTTCTTCCGGGACAGCGCGAACAGCTAAGAATAGACCTGATAAACGCCGGAATACCTACATATTTCTCACTTGAACAGGCCAGCCGCGCTATCGGTAAGTTCCTGAAATACCATCGTTTCCATCACCACAAACCGAAATATAGCCTGCCGTAAGAAAAGACATTGACATCGAATTCGATTGATGATATATTTCCACTGCGCAAATATTTCATGGCGGAAATGTTGGAAATAATGGGCAATAATCTCGAATCGCAAGACAAAGCATCACATCTGACCAGCTTTCTCAAGTATCTAAATGAGATAAGCGCCAAGCTTATATCCCCACCGGACGAAGAGATCGAATACATAAGAACACAGCTGGGAAAAGCTTTATCCAGAGAAGTTCCGGCTTTTTCCGGAACCCCAGGTGTTTTTTATAATCTCAGCAGAACGCTCTACCATAACAGCAACCTGACCATGGGAGAGCTCAGCCAGGCGCTTTCAGTTCCATTATCGACAGCGACACGCATGGTTGACTGGTGGGTTGAGAACGAGTTCGCGCAGAGGCTTAACGACCCGGGAGACCGCAGGGTAGTTCGTGTATCACTTACAGACACCGGCAAAAGATTGCATGAACTGATAGAAAAATCGCTGTCGGAAAACGTACAGCAATGTCTTAACTGTTTGACCTCCGAGGAACAAACTGTACTGCTGACTTTAATTCGCAAGGTGGCACAGGGCTTGAAGTGATAATAAATCAGTATATCTGTTTTACAGATGAAAGAGAGAGCCTTCCATGAGAAGTTTAGCAATAATTGGAACCTCCAGGCTGGGGAAAGAATCCTGGCGTCCCGGCAAGAAAGTCACAGCTGTTGCGTTCATAGGCGGCTGCGAAATAGACTTCAGAAAGGCCGAGCTTGAGGAAGGCACCACTGTCGTCAATGCGGTATCCATCCTGGGAGAAGTCAATATCGTGGTTAATCCGGGCACAGCGGTGACCATGTCCGGCATATCCATAGGCGGCACAAGAGGAATCGGCCGTTCCAGAAAAGCGGCTGACTCTTCTCCCCACAGTAAGTCGATTCACGTTAAGACGTTCTGCCTTATCGGCGGATGCTACGTAAGTGAAACGAGTGAGTACGATTATCAATGGACTAATTACACACCTAAAAAGAAATAGACCTGATGCATTGCCGGACTGGAAGGCTCAGCATAATGTATTACAGGGAAAAAACCAGCCAGATTAAATAATAGTCGTCGAGTTACCCCTATATCCGGCAGGTTCAATATCGTAAAGTTGCTAAAATACCACAAAAGTAGCCACCTTAATTAAAAAAGCGAAAATTTTCTTATTGACAGAGCCCATCGAAGCTTTTAATATTAATCGGCGCTGCGTCGCGACAATACGGGAAAGGCAATTTAATGAAACGAGTATTCAAACACCTGGGTATTTTTATTGAAAATAAGCGGATTTTATTAATCATCCTCGGATTTGCCCTCATGATCCCCGCGGCCCTGGGCGCGACACAGTTGGAGATGGAAACCGGATACTCCACATTCATCTCGGAGGACTCCCCCGAATACCAGGACTACGTCAGATTTACAGATCATTTCAGCGATAACGTGCTGGCCGTATTGATCACAGCCGATGATATCACCAAGCTGCTCGATCCGTCGAACCTGGCCGCGATGGAGGCCATCGAGAACGAGATGGGCGGCAACGAGAATGTACTGAGCACCATAGGCCCTACTTTCTTCTTGAAGCAAGCCATCTATCAGCAGACCGGAACCCCCGCGCTGCCCGGCGACACACAAACCGCACTCTATATAGTAATCGATCCCGCGACCGGCGAGGTTCGCGACGGATTCTCCAGCGTTTTCCCCGATACAGAGCACGCGCTTATCGCGGTAACCCTGAAAGGAGGCCTCTCCCAGGAAGAAGAATCAGATATTGTCGAAGCCGCCCGTGAAGCGGTCAGCGCGTCCGGCCTTCAGGGTGTAGACACTATCGTTACAGGAGCTCCCGTTATATGGGCCTCGATAAGCGACCTCATGATGAGCAGCATGCAGGACATGCTTCTTGTCTCGGTCGGCCTCATGCTGCTGATACTTGTTCTCATATTCAGCGTGCGCGGATTCTTCGCCTGGCGCTGGCTCCCGCTGGGTGTAGTCTTCATAGGCATCATCTACACATTCGGCATCATGGGGGTGCTCAGCATACCGATAACCATGGTAACCATGGCGGTCTTCCCTATAATAATCGGCCTGGGGGTAGACTACGCCATACAATTCCATAACCGCTACGACGAGGAATCGCGGCGCGGAGAGACCGTGAAACAGGCCATCGTCGACGCAGTCACACACATAGGCCCGGCGATAGGCGTAGCCATAATCACCGCGTGTCTCGGATTCGCCGCGCTTTATTTCTCGCCCGTTCCCATGATCAAGGACTTCGGCTCAATGCTCATCATCGGCGTCCTGACATGCTACGTGCTGGCAATCTTCTTCCTCCTGGCGATACTTTACAACCATGACTACCGGCGCGCCCGCGCCAAGGCTCCGACAAAGGCGGCTAAAGCGCGTGCCGAGCGCGCCTTCTACGCGCTGGCCATATTCGCCGCATACATTTGCATAAACGCCATCGCCCTCACCAGTAATCCCGATCTCGGCGATTACAAGGATATACTGGTCATCATAGGCGCCGGCAGCCTGCTCATCGCCGCCTTCACCCTGCTGTCCGTAGTCATACGCCGGATACGTAAGATCAACAACGGCAAGAAGTCGGAAAACAGCCATATGGGCTTCGTCGAGAAGGGCCTCCACAAAATGGCCCCGCGAATAATCAGAAGCCGGGCTGTGATACTGCCGATTGCTCTGGCGCTCACCATAGCGGGCGTCATCGCCGACGGGCACATCGAGACCGAAACCGACGAGTTGAATTTCATATCAGAAGATGTTCCCGTCATTGAGGATATGTTATTGCTGCAGGATATATCCGGCGGATTTCTTTCGGCAAACATCCTGATAGAGGCTGATGATATATCCAATCCGGCAACGCTGGAATGGATGCTGGGAGTAGAATCACAGATTATGAACAACGGCTATCAGGGAGTCCTTGGAACGAACAGCATCGCAAGCACCGTATATGGCATGGCCGGAGGGCAGATACCCCCCGATACGGGGCAGATCAAAGGGCTTATCTCCGCATTGCCTACCCAGGTCTCCCGCAACCTCATCACAGAGGATTACAAAGCGGCCAATATCATAGTGAGCCTCGATTCGTTAATGGGAAGCGAAGAGACGGAACCCTTCATCGAATCGCTAAGGAGCTATATCTCAACAGCGCCTTCGGGGGTTAGCGGAGTGGTCACCGGCATGCCGGTAATCGGTAAAAAGATGTGGGATGCACTCACGGGCGGCCGAGTGGAGATGACCTTTATCGGCATCGCCATGGTGTTCGGCGGGCTACTCATCCTGTTCAGGCTCAGGATAATACGGGCCCTGATGGCAACGGTGCCTATCGCACTCATAGTAGGCTGGTCCAGCGGCGTGATGTGGCTCTTGGGTATCAAATACACCCCTCTTACCTCTACGCTCAGCGCACTCATCATCGGCATAGGTGTGGAGTTCACCGTCCTGCTTATGATGCGCTACTATGAGGAACGGCAGAGGGGAGAGGAGCCGTTCACGGCCATGGTCACAGCCATGACCAAGATAGGCCGCGCCATCGTCGCCTCCGGGCTCACCGTTATCGGAGGCTTCGGTGCGCTGCTCATAGCCCGCGATTTCGCTATACTGGTCGACTTCGGCGTTGTGACCATGATCAACGTGGCCTTCGCTCTGGTCAGCACGCTGTTCGTGCTACCTCCGCTAATCGTATGGATCGACTCGTGGCAGAGCAGGAAAGAATTGAAAGCGCGGCGACGCGCGAAGCATCGAGCGCAAACAAAACAGACAAAAAAATCGGAGTTACCCGCGGCCGGGTAGCCTCCGATTTTCTGCAATAATACGAATCGATACTATTTGAGCCCGTTCAGTAGTTCCGACGGCAGCTTCTTCAGCTTGGACAGCGCTTGAGAGCTGGTGAGGTCCGTATATAAAGGCGTTATCGATATCTTATCCTCGATAAAGGCCTTCACGTCCGTGCCCTCCGACGGCTGCCATTGCGGCTCCCCCCTGACGATCCAGTAGTACTCCCTCTTGCCGTCATTCCCTTCGACAACCTGGTCGCCGAAGCTCCTGCGCCCCAGCTTTGTGACCTCTATGCCCTGGATTTTATCGAGGGGTAGATTGGGCAGGTTCACGTTCAGCAGAACCTCCCTGGGGATATCCCCCATCTTTCGTGCCAGCACGCCCGCAAGCTTTGCCGCTACGTCGAAATGCACATCCTTGATGGCGCCGACGGATATGGCCACGGAAGGAATACCCTTGAAGTATCCCTGCAATGCCGCGCCGACGGTACCGGACAGGAGCACATCGTCGCCAAGATTGGCCCCCTCGTTTATCCCTGAGAACACGAGGTCGACCTTCTCGGTAAGGAGACGGCCTAACGCCAGGATGACGCAATCTGAGGGAGTGCCTTCAACCGAATAGCTGGACACTCCCTCAAGCGGCGATCTGACCTTCCTCACCCTGAGCGGATGATGCAGCGTCATCGAGCTGCTCACAGCGCTCTGCTCGCGGTCGGGGGCTACGATTACAACCTCGCCGACCTTGCTAAGCTCACGCGCGAGCAGCCACAGCCCCCTGGCGTAGAAACCGTCATCATTTGTTACCAGTATCTTCAAGACTTCAAAACCTTCTTGGCCAGCGCGCCGATCTCGGCCGGGCTCGACGCGATATGCGCCCCGGCGGCCTTAAGCGCGGCGAACTTCTCCGCCGCGGTGCCCGAGCTGCCCGTTATTATGGCGCCGGCATGCCCCATGCGCTTGCCCGGAGGCGCGCTGCTGCCGGAGATGAAGGATACGACGGGCTTGGACATCTTGGCCTTGATGAACTCCGCGGCCTGCTGCTCCGCCACGCCGCCTATCTCGCCGATAAGGATAACCATCTCGGTCTCCTTGTCCTTTTCGAAAAGCTCCAGCATATCCAGGAACGTGGTGCCGATCAGCGGGTCTCCGCCGATGCCGACGCAGGTTGACTGCCCGATGCCCTGCTCCGTGAGCTGGGCTATAGCCTCATATGTCAGCGTGCCGCTGCGCGACACGACGCCCACGTTGCCCGGCTTGCTGATGTCGCCCGGCATGAGGCCGATCTTGCACTTGTACTTCGGCGCTATCAGACCGGGGCAGTTGGGCCCGATGAGCCGCGTCTTCTTGTTCCTAAGATAACCGAGCACCGTGACCATGTCCAGGGTCGGTATGCCGTCCGTGATGCAGACCACAAGCTCTATCCCGGCGTCCGCCGCCTCGATTATGGCCTCGGCCGCGAAGGCCGGCGGCACGAATATCATGCTGGCGTTGGCGCCGGTCTCCTTCACCGCCTGATCGACATAGTTGAACACGGGAACGTCCTCGAACTTGTTCCCGCCCTTGCCCGGCGTGACCCCGGCCACCACTTTGGTGCCGAAGGCCATGCACCTCTTAGTATGAAAGCTGCCCTCGTTGCCGGTTATTCCCTGCACGAGCAGCTTGGTATTTTCATTTACCAGTACGCTCACTTTAACCCCCTAAAGACTTAATATCGCGTATATTCCACAGACAAGCGCTACCGCCACGCAAAGCGCAGCGCTGAATTCCTTCATAGATTCGCGTTTCCGCATCGCCGAGAAGAATATGGCGCCGCCGATGACTAGAAAGCCCATGCTGACCCCGAAGCGGGCGTCGAACTCGTGAAAATAGCACAGTCCCATTATCCCGATGCCGACGGAGATCAGCCCTACGGAGAGCGGCCCGCTGACGGTGATACCGTCAAAGCCGACCCATAGGATTATCATGAAAGCGATGCTTGCCACCAGCAGTATTATCTCGACGGTCATTACTTCGACTTCCTAATCAGTTGGCCTTTCCCTTGGCTGCGGCGACGACCTTTGTCGCTGCATCGTCCAGGTCGTTAGCCAGTATCACCGGCAAGCCGGAATCGGCGAGCAGCTTCTTGCCCTCATCCTTATTCGTGCCGCGCATACGCACCACGATGGGCACCTTTATCTCCTGCTTTTTCGATACCTCGATCATGCCTCGCGCGATGATGTCGCAGCGCAGTATGCCGCCGAAGACGTTGACCAGCACCGCTTTGACATTGGGATCGGAGAGCATGATGGTCAACGCGTCGATAACCTGCTCGTCGCTGGCCCCACCTCCCACGTCCAGGAAGTTGGCCGCGGTGCCGCCCTTGAGCTTGATGATATCCATGGTCGCCATGGCCAGTCCGGCGCCGTTGACCATGCAGCCGACCTCGCCGTCCAGCTTGATGTACGACACGCCCGCCTCGGCCGCCTTCAAATCGAGAGGGTTTTCCTGCGACGGGTCGCGCAGGTCGGGATAGTCCTTATGGCGGAACAGCGAGTTGTCATCCAAATTCAGCTTGCCGTCCAGCGCCAGTATCCTGTTATCTTTTGTAATCACGAGCGGGTTGATCTCGGCAAGCGAGGCGTCCTTCTCGCGGAACATGCGGAACAGGCCTTCGATGAGCTGTCCCGCCGGTTTCATCAGGTCCGCCGGCATGTTCAGCCCGTACGCTATCTTGCGCCCGATGTAGGACTGGTAGCCGGAGGCCGGGTCGACGTGCACCTTGAGTATCTTCTCCGGCGTCTTGGATGCGACTTCCTCGATGTCCATGCCGCCGGCCTCGCTGGCCATGATCACCGGCATCCTCTTCGCCGAATCGATCACTATGCTCAGATACAGCTCCTTGGCGATGCCCATGGCCTCTTCGACCAGAACTTTGTGCACCGGCACGCCTTCCTTGGATGTCTGATGCGTCACCAGCTGCATCCCTATCATCTGGCCCGCTATCTTCTCGGCCTCGTCGGGGTTCTGCGCTATCTTGACCCCGCCGCCTTTGCCGCGGCCGCCCGCGTATACCTGGGCCTTTATCACAACCTGGCCGCCCAGCTCCTGGGCTATCTTCTTCGCCTCAGCCGGCGTCGAAGCCACCCTCCCCTTAGGCACAGGCACGCCGTACTTGGCGAAAATCTCCTTTGCCTGGTATTCGTGGATCTTCAAAGTTCAAACTCCTTTCTGTCTTGTCTTATGTATATGACTGCTTTCTCGCAGCTAGCGAATTGTCCTTCCAGTTCCACCACTTGAGCAACTCCGAATCGTGTCTTTCATACGATGCGTAGTAGACGGCGCATCGAAAAACATACAGCACGCACCTGTCGATGTGCATGCCGCGAACCGAACACAGTTTAAGATACAATTCTTCGGGGTCTTTGCTACGAAGGTCGACTATGGAATGAATGCCTAAACTGTACAAATCGGCTGCAATGCTGGTGCCGACGCCGGGGATTTGACGAAGTTCCTTGAGTACCTGTGTATCCATCATTTCCAATCGAGCCCAGATATTAAAAGCGGAGGGGATGGGATTCGAACCCATGGTCCTGCAAAGCAGAACGGCGGTTTTCAAGACCGCTACCATAAACCACTCGGACACCCCTCCCCATAGCCTCTTTTTGTATGTTCTCCAATTATATGCAAATAGGCCTTCATTGTAAACTTTGGCGAACTATAAGCTTCGCTTGACAGCATCCATCATCAGCATTTAGAGTGTTACCACATGAGAGCGTATTGTTGCTTCTGAAAAGCGATATTAGCAAAGATCAGGGCAAGATTTTGGAACTTTTGATAAAAGAGCTCGGCGCTACGCTGAGGGGATAAGACAGAAGTTGTTCTAGCCTACCAAGTGCAGCTTCACAAATAGGGAGTCATTAGAGATGGCAAAGTTTCTAGTTACCAGCGGGGTATCACACTACCTCGAACAGCTAATCAAAGAATCTCAAGAGAAGCTAATCCTCATAAGCCCATACCTTAAGATGAACGAACGGATTAAGCAACTAATCGAAGACAAGGATCGCTTAAAGATCGACATCAGAGTAATCTACGGCAAAAAAGACTTGGAACCTTCTGAAAACAACTGGTTAAAATCAATGAAGAGCCTTCGCTCCAGCTTCTGCCAGAATCTGCACGCAAAATGCTACCTAAATGAAAAGGAAGCTATCGTTACATCCATGAACCTCTATGATTTTTCTGAAGTCAACAACAATGAAATGGGAATCTATGTTAGCAGAAAAGAGGACCCAAAGCTCTACTCCGATATCTACGATGAAGCCATGAGGCTCGTCCGAACCAGTGCTGAAACCGAGACATCAACTTCAAAAATCACCAAAGATTCAGATAAATCCATTAAAACTCCGAAAACCGCCTTCGGTTTTTGCATCCGTTGCCATACAAAGATCAATCTTCAACCAAAGTCCCCCTATTGCAAGACATGCTACAACATTTGGAACAAATACAGGGACGGTGACTACGTGGAAGAGTTCTGTCACATTTGTGGCAAACCAAAAGAGTCCACTATGAAAAAACCAGCTTGTCGCAAATGTTATAAAAAATACGAAGATTTGCTTGAGTTTCCCGTAGGCTCGTAGAGTGAACTCAATCTACCGCATAAATCGAAACTGAAAAATTGGCGTTTTACCTTATCACTTCAAGCCCCATGTAATGGCGGAAAACCAAAGGCTAATCGTTAACCTTCATAGAAATATAATCAGGATTATTCTCGTCCTCGGCCCATCGCGCCGGATTATCAATAACGTATTGGCGGATGCGGTTCAGATCGTCCTCGTCGCGGGTAACGTGTTCGTAATAATTGCGCTGCCATACGGGCGTGCCGCGGGAATTGCGCATATCGTTAATGCGGATGGTGCAGGCGGATTTGAATGCGCGGACGAGGGCACCAATTGTTCGTGACGGTGAACGTAACGTCCCCGTAGGGGCGTATAGCCATACGCCCCTACAATCGTTTGCGATAACAATAATACCATGAATATGATTGGGCATAATAACAAAGGCGTCTAATTCGATTTCCTTACGGATGTCTGCGGATTTCATCCATTCTTCTTCCACAACACGCCCCACATCACTCAACGCCATTACGCCGTCGATCACATCCCCGAACAAACATTCGCGGTTACGCGTGCAAACTGTGATGAAATATGCTCCCGCTTGCGAATAATCGTATCCTTCCAAACGACGGGAGCGGCGGTGGTGAATATCGGGATCGTATTGATTTGCCATTAGAGCGTGAATTGGCGGGTTGGAAACCCGTCCTACTTTATGACATCAAAGCCCGTGTAAGGGCGCAGGGCTTCCGGCACGATGATGCTGCCGTCCGCCTGCTGGTAGTTCTCTATTATCGATATCATGACGCGGGGCAGGGCCATACCGGAGCCGTTAAGGGTGTGGACAAACTGAGGCTTACCTCCACCCTCGGGGCGGAAGCGGATATTGGTGCGCCGCGCCTGGAAATCAATGCAGTTGGAGCAGGAGCTGACCTCGAGCCACTCCTTGCATCCGGGCGCCCACATCTCGATATCGTAGGACTTGGCCGAGGCGAATCCGATGTCGCCGGTGCACAGCGACAGCACGCGATAGGCCAGACCTAAACGACGGCTTACTTCCTCGGCATTGTCGACCAGCTTCTCCAGCTCATCGTACGATGTCTCCGGCGTGGTGAACTTATACATCTCGACCTTATCGAACTGATGGCCGCGCTTGATGCCGCGCGTATCCTTTCCCGCCGACATCTTCTCGCGGCGGAAGCAGGCCGTATGAGCGACATAGTATATCGGCAGCATATCCTGGGTCAGTATCTCATCGCGAAAGAGGTTGGTTAGCGGCACCTCGGCGGTGGGCACGAACCAGTAGTCCTCCTCCGCATCGTGGTACAGGTTGTCGGCAAACTTGGGCAGGTTGCCGGAGCCGTACATGCACTCCTGCTTCACCATGAACGGAGGCATGACCTCGGTGTAGCCGTGCTCCTTCACGTGCAGGTCGAGCATGAAGTTGATCACCGCCCGCTGCAACTGCGCCCCCTTGCCCTTGAGCACATAGAAACGGGACCCCGACAGCTTGACGCCCCTCTCGAAATCTATGATATCCAGCGCCTCGCCCAGCTCCCAGTGAGGCTTTGGCTCGAAATCGAGCTTCTTCTGCTCTCCCCATTGCCGGATGGTCTTGTTATCCTCGGCGCCGGCTCCGATGGGGACGCTGGAGTGCTGGAGGTTGGGGATGCGCAGCAGTTGGTCGTTGAGGTCTTTCTCTATCGATTCCACCTGGCCATCGAGGTCCTTGATGCGTTCGCCGATATCCCGCATCTCCTGAAGCAGCGCCGGAGGCTTTTCCTTGGTCCGTCCGATCTCCTTGCTGACCTCGTTGCGCCTGGCCTTGAGTCCTTCGACCTCGACCAACAATGCGCGACGCTTTTCGTCCAGCTTAAGGATATCATCGATGGAATCACCGGAATGACGATTCTGAAGCGCCTCACGAACCGCGTCGGGGTTTTCGCGGATGAATTTTATGTCGAGCATATCGCATCTGCCTTCAAGCCGTTACTTCGACTTGAGCTGCGGGAAAAGTATAACTTCCCTGATGGATTGTTGTCCAGTTAACAGCATCACCAGGCGGTCGATGCCGACGCCGAGCCCGCCGGTGGGCGGCATGCCGTGCTCCATGGCCGTGACGAAATCTTCCTGATAGCGCTCCGCCTCCGTGTCGCCGAACTTGACGCGCCACTCCTCCTGCAGGTTGAAGCGCGCCGCCTGCTCCTGCGGGTCGTTCAATTCGGTGAAGGCGTTGGCGATCTCTATGCCGGAGACGAAGGCCTCGAAGCGCTCGACGAGCCTGTTATCCCCCTCCTTGCACTTGGCCAGGGGCGACGTCTCCGCCGGGTAATCGTAGAGGAACGTGGGCTGGATGAGTTTCGGCTCGACATATGCGGAGACCAGCTTATCGATGAGATAGGCCGGGCTTAACGTCTCATCCACCTCGACGCCCTTGGCCTTGATGGCGTCGCGCAGAGACTGCCCGTCGCCGTGCTCCAGAAAATCGATGCCGCACTCCTCTTTTATCGCGTCCCTGAGCGAGACGCGCTTCCACGGCGGCTTGAAATCGATTGTGTGCTCGCCGAACTTGACCTCGGTGGTTCCGATGACATCAAGCGCGACCTGGGAGACGAGCGATTCCAGCATGTTCATGACATCGTTGTAGTCCGCGTAGGCCTCATAGCTCTCCATCATAGTGAACTCGGGGTTGTGCTTGGTCGAGATGCCCTCGTTGCGGAAGACGCGCCCGATCTCGTAAACCTTCTCAAAGCCGCCCACGATGAGCCGTTTGAGATACAGCTCGAGCGCAATGCGCAGATACAAATCTTCGTCGAGAGCGTTATGATGCGTGATGAACGGATGGGCCCTGGCTCCTCCCGGCACCGAATGCAGCACGGGCGTCTCCACCTCCATGAAGCCTCGACCTTCCATGAAGCGCCGCACGGACGAGATGACCTTGCTGCGTGCCGCGAAGATATTCCGCACTTCCTCGCTCGACACGAGATCGAGGTAGCGCTGGCGGTAGCGCTTCTCCACATCGTGCAGTCCGTGCCACTTCTCGGGCATCGGCTGCAGCGACTTGGCCAGCATGACGATATCATGCACCTCGAGCGTTATTTCGCCGGTGCGAGTACGAAAAACCTTGCCGCCGGCCCCGATGAAATCGCCGATGTCGATCAGCTTTACCAGCTCGAGCTTGTCCTCAGCAAGATGCCCTTTGCCGATGTAAAGCTGGATCCTGCCGGAGCCGTCGCGCATATCCATGAAGACGGCCTTGCCCATGCCGCGGATGGCGGTTATGCGTCCGGCGAGGCTGACTTCGATTTCCTGTCCCTCTTCGAAAAGGACGATCGCTTCTTTTGAGGTGTGACTGCGGTGATAACGGGGGGGATAGGGGTTTAACTGCCTTTCGTCTCGTAATTTTCGAAGCTTTTCGAGACGCTGGTTGGTTATATCATCGAGGCGGGACACTATTTTATCTCCACTATTTTAAGCTTGAGCTTCCCGGCCGGGGCATCAAACTCAACTTCGTCTCCCACCTTCCTGTTCATCAATGCCTTCCCCATGGGCGATTCGTTTGATATCTTACCGTCGCCCGGGCTGGCCTCGGCGCTCCCTACAATGACGTAATTCTCTTTACCGCCTTCAGCGAACTTGACCACCACTTTGCTGCCGAGCTCGATTGAAGCACCCTTCTTCTTAACTTCCTCGTGATGGATTATCTTTGCGTTCTTAATCATACTCTCAAGCTCAAGTATCCGCCCCTCGACGAAGCCTTGCTCGTTCTTGGCCTCTTCGTACTCGGGAGAGATCACGGCGCTGCGGGACTCCTTGGCGTCCTGGATCTTCTCTGCGATCTCCTGGCGCTTCACAGTCTTGAGATGGTCAAGCTCTTCTTCTAGTTTTTTCAGTCCCTCAGGGGTAAGGAAAATCTCTTTCTCAGACATCCCAACCCTCCTTTACCTTCTACTAAAAAAGACTGAAGGCAACGGCCTTCAGTCGCGTCTTCCTTGCAGGGATTGCTTATTATACCTCAATATATACTGCTTGTAAAGTACGTCACTCCCATGTAAAGATTTTTATCGACCGTATCCCTTAATCGGTGCCGTATGCTTCCAGAGCTCTTATTTCGATACCCGTATAGCTGGAGTAGTCCGCCATCTTGACCCACATGCCAATGTCATCAGACCACCACTCAATTAAACTCGGGGCTGTGGTGCCGAGGGTGGTGTACTCTACACGATAACAATCCGCGAAAGTACCGGCGGGCACCTCAACGTCTTCCATGCCCGCTATGGTCGCGGTTCCCGGTATCTGATATTGCTGTCCCGTGGTTGAACTAACGTTGATGGTATAAGACCACGTCTTGCCTACCTCAAAGGGAGCGCCGTGCGAGCCTTCATAAACATATGTAAGGGTAGTGGTAAACTCGCTGCCGTAGATAAGGGAAACCGGCTGTTTCTTGGCAAGATTAAGGCTGTCGACATTAACCCACATATCGCCGCTTATAACCGACGTAGGCACCGACGTGTTTACGCCTGTTCTTGCCGTACGAGCCGCTCCCGTCTTACCCGCCTCGTCATTCTGCACGCTCAGATCGATAAAATAACAGTCCTTGCCATCAACCTGCACAACCTCGCCTACGACCATATTGTAATTGCTTGTATCGACTACGCTGCCGTTCTCGCTGTAAGTAACGTCATAGGTAAATGTGTATCCCTCTGCCAGCAAGTCCTTCTCTTCCGTCGACTGGAAGCCGAAGACCAGCGCCAGAGCTATGAGAACAATGCCGACCACGATAAGAATCACACCGGTGTACTTTTTCATCAATCCTCCTTACTATTCCCAGACGTTTGAGCCGTTGTGCGTGCTTTAATGGGTTGGTGATTAAAACTCTTACATGTTTTGGGGAACATAATTCCCTGGAAAAGCAGTAACCCAATCGGGATATAATTTACATCCCTTTATATTGGCTGTCAACACTTGACATCCCCCAGCGATGATATCTCTGATTCCCGCTGCTGTTGAAGGTGTTCTTCACCTTCAACGATCCAGATGTCTTCGGCAAGGTGAAGAACACCATGCCGAGCAGAAAACCGAACCCCCTGTTAGTCCCCCATACGTTGGAGGACGTAAATTAAAATCCGGGGGACACCCCCGGTTCCCCCGTCAGGAGACTCTGTCTCCTGTACCTCTTTATCAACCGTCATTCCGGCGCAGGCCGGAATCCACATCGGGCGAGGCGACCTCGCCCCTACGGATATTCTGGTGGGTTTGTGAACCCACCCTACATTTTTATTTTGGTCATCGTGTAGGGGCGAATCTCGTATTCGCCCACGGCGGGCGATCACAATGATCGCCCCTACGGGACACCCACCCCCCTCACCACCCCCTCCAGCACCACCCGCCACCGCGCTCCCAGAGCCCCCATGTCCAGGCGTACCTGGCTGGAGCCGACTTTGACCCCCGCGCCGAACTTGGCCTGCAGCTTCGCCTTGTCCAGATGGCGTTCCGGCAGCATCTTGACGACCATGTGCCTGTCCTCGACACCGATGGAATCGACGCCAGCGGCGATGGCCATGGCCTTGATATCCACAGCGTAGAGCAGGTTAACCACCTGCGGCGGCAACGGCCCGAAACGGTCGATAAGCTCGCCGCGCATGGCCTCGACCTCATCGCGCGACGTCAGCTTCGAGATGCGCTGGTAAAGCTCCAATCGAACGTCGAGGTCGGACACGTACGATTCGGGAACACGGGCCTTGACGGGGAGATCGACGGACGGGCCCTGCTGAACGACATCCGGCTTTATCTTGCCGGTGCGCAGTTCCTCGACGGCATCATTAAGCATGCGGCAGTACAGGTCGAAGCCGACAGCCCCTATCTGGCCGCTCTGCTCCGAGCCCAGGATGTTCCCCGCCCCACGGATCTCCAGGTCCCGCATCGCGATGCGGAAGCCCGCGCCGAGCTCGGTGGCTTCCGCGATGGTCTCCAGCCGCCGCGACGACTGCGGCGTGAGCGGCTTGCCCTTCTCGTAGAGAAAATAGGCGTAGGCCCTGTTGGAACTGCGCCCCACCCGTCCCCTGAGCTGGTACAGCTGCGCCAGCCCCATCCGGTCGGCGTCGCTCACGATGAGCGTGTTGGCGTTGGGCACGTCCAGCCCGGCCTCTATGATGGTCGTCGAGACCAGCACATCGATGTGCCCCTCGTAAAAATCGAACATGATGTTCTCGAGCTGCTCCGGCGACATCTGGCCGTGCGCTGCGGTAACGACGGCATGCGGCACGAGCTTCCCTATCTCTTCGGCGATGCGGTGCAGGCTATCGATGCGGTTATGGACGACGAATATCTGCCCGCCGCGGTCCATCTCGCGCAATATCGCGTCGCGGATTATCTTCTCATCGTACACTCCGACGTAGGTCTTAATCGGCAGGCGCTCCTCGGGCGGCGTTTCCATGGTGCTCATATCGCGCACACCGGACAGCGACATGTACAGCGTGCGCGGTATCGGCGTTGCCGTAAGCGTGAGCACATCGACCTCGCGGCGCAGCTTCTTGAGATATTCTTTATGCGCCACGCCGAAGCGCTGCTCCTCATCGATGATGAGCAAACCGAGATTCTTGAACGCGACGTCCTTCTGCAGCAAACGATGCGTGCCGATAACGATATCTATGCCGCCCTGCTTTATCTTCGCGACAACCTTATTCTGCTCGCCGGGCGAGATAAAGCGGCTGAGGACGGCGACGTTGATAGGGAAAGCGCGTAATCGCTCGGAGAAGGTCTCGTAGTGCTGCTGCGCCAGCACCGTGGTCGGCACCAGCACCGCCGCCTGCCTGCCGTCCATCACCGCCTTGAACGCCGCGCGCAGCGCCACCTCCGTCTTGCCGTAGCCCACGTCGCCGCAGACCAGCCGGTCCATCGGCTTCGGCTGCTCCATGTCCTGCTTTATCGCTGCGACCGCCTTGAGCTGGTCCGGCGTCTCCTCGTACGGGAACGAGGCCTCCATCTCGCCCTGCCACACTGTGTCGGATGAAAAGGCGAAGCCGGTGACGACCTCGCGCTCGGCGTAGATCGAGAGCAGCTCCCGCGCCAGCAGCGCCGCGGCCTGCTTCACCTTGCGCCGCGTGCGCGCCCACTCCTGAGAGCCGAGGCGGCTCAGCGCGGGCGGCTCCTCCCCCTCGCCGATGTACCTCCCCAGCCGGTCGATCTGGTCGCTGGGCACGTACAGCTTATCGCCCGACGCATATTCCAGCACGAGGTATTCCTTCTCGCGGTCGCCCACGGCCATGGTCCTCATTCCAGCGAATATGCCGATGCCGTGCTCCACGTGCACCACGTGGTCGCCGACGACCAGCTCCGAAAGCGCCCCCAGCCGCCGCGGCGGGCCGCGCCGCTCGCGCCCCCGCACCTTTGTGAAGCCGAATATCTCGGTGTCGGTGAGGAGGACGGTCGAACCCAGCGCCCAGCCCTGGGCCAGCGACCCCTGAATCAATGCGACCCCGCCCTCCGACGGCAACCCCTTCAGCTTTGGCAGCACGGGGGCGATGATGTCTTTCTCCTCGAAGAGGTCGGTCAGCCTGCGCGCCTGGTGGGAGATGACGACGACGCGTTTACGCTCGACGCGTGTCATATCCGCGACGTTTACAAGGAAATCCTCCAGCCTGCCGCCGTATATCGGCGCCGCAACGAATGGCAGCGCCTCCTGCTCGTCATCGCTGCGCCACGAGAGCAAGTCGAGACGTCGGCCGACTTTGGCAAAACGAGACGAAAGCTCCTCCCAGTTGAAATACGTAGTCGGGAAATCCGACGATATGTCCCCTCGCGCCTCCTGCTCCTCCCGTATCTGGCTCGATTCCTCGTCGAACTCCACCAGCGAGCGCTCGACCTCGTCAGGCTGGTCTAGGACAAGAATCGACTTGGCAGACAGGTAATCGACGATGGCTCCGGCGTCGCGCTCGGTTACAACGCCATCGAACGACAGCTCACGGGCGGGAACGATGGTTATTTCAGCGACAGTCTCGATAGAACGCTGCGTCGCCGGGTCGAAGAATCGTATGCTCTCCACCTCGTCGCCGAAGAGCTCGATGCGCGCCGGCATCGGGTGCGCGGGCGAGTAGACATCGATGATGCCGCCGCGCCTGCTGAAACCGCCGGGCGTCTCCACCATGTGCTCGTTCTGATAGCCCATCCCCACCCACGCCGCCAGCGTCCCCTCCAGATCGACGCTCGCTCCACGCTTGATGGTGTGAACTTCATCGTGGAACCTCTGCGGCGAGAGCGTGATGCGCGCCAGCGCGTGCGCCGAGGTCACCACCAGCGCAGACTTATCGACTCCGAGTGAATGCAGCGCGCGCACACGTTGAGCGATAGTATACGGATAGGAGGCCATGTGCTCATACGGCAGCGAGTCCGGCTCCGGGAACAGCGCCGCCTCCGCGCCCCAGCACCTGAGCTGGTCCTGCAGCCACCGCGCCCGCTCCGGCTTGGCCGACACCACCAGCATCGGCAGCTTCAAACGTCGATGCAGCGCCGCCAGCGTATACGGCTTGGCGGCATCGAGGACGACCAGCTTACGAACGCCGCCACCTTGCAGCGCATCAGCCAGCCGTGCGTATTCCGGCATCCCGTCGATGAGCGGTAATAGCTGTTTCAGGTTCAACTTTTCCATAAAATCAAAACGCCCAAAGGGCCGGTCACCGCTGACCCGCCCTGTCCAGATTGTAGCATAACACGAATATACGGAACAAACTCGTAGGGGCGCGATTCATCGCGTCCGATACCCGACGGGAGCGGGCTTGATCAATCAAGTCCCTACGATACGCCAATGACGGGTCGCGAAATCCACCATCTACCTCTGAAAACAGTTAGCCGACAGTAAAAAAAGCCTGCTACTGATTTAGTAGCAGGCTTTCGTGCCCGGTCTTATTCTGTCGATCCTAAGTAATATATTTCCCAGATATATAGTCGCTCAATTGATCAATCAAAAAATCCTTATTGGAAACGATTGATTTCATGACATCGCCAATGGAAATGATCCCAACGAACTTGCTCTTTTCAAAGACGGGCAAATGCCGAACATGTTTTCCCGTCATCAGAACCATCGCCTCTTCTACGCTGGCATTGGGGTTTGTAGAAACCAGCTTGGAAGTCATGATCTCTTTGACCAGGGTTTTCTTGGAGTTCTTCCCCTTGAGGATGATTTTCCGGGCATAATCCCTTTCCGAAACAATGCCCACGACCTTTTTGTTCTCCATGACCACCAGAGCGCCTATGTCTTTCTGGGCCATCTTTTCCAGGGCTTCATAAATGGTTACCTTGGGAGATATGGTTTCCACCTTGCCGCTTTTCCCGTTGAGGACGTCTCTTACCGTGCTCATGTTAACCTCCTTTGTGTTTTTCCCCTGGCATGGAAGATGAGTAATCCTACTCCAAACGCAACCTGTTGTCAAGGATTTTTAAGCGTCCATAACACGTTGGTCTTTTAGCGGGGATGGAAGACATGAACGGGCTTGATTAATCAAGCCCCTACAATGCGCCAATAACGGGAATGCGAACTCCCCCTAACCCCCTCTTTGATTAAAGAGGGGGAAGCAACAGAACCAAGGGGGCGTTCGTTGACTCAAATTGGATACGTGCCTATAATAGTGCCATCACAAAAGGAGGCTTAGAAAATGACAATGGAACAATCCTCCGCATTTTGTCCATATTGTAATTTCACACTAAAGAAACCTCCGCAACGCAAAGCCAAGTGCCCTTCCTGTGGTAATTTTATGTACATACGCACTTTGCCTACAACACGAGAACGGGTTATAGTTACTGAATCTCGTGCCAAGGAAATCGACACTGAGTGGGCAACCAGCCAGAGCAGACAAAAGTGGATGCAAATACTCAGTTCATACGGTACTTCAGAGACAGACTACGAACGTGAAAAAGGTCAACTCACAAAAAAGTTCGGGCATGAAGCTAAAGACAGAGATGTAATTTGGAGCCTGTTTAACCGACTAATTACAATTAAACGCGATCTTCATTCTCTGAAAACCCTAAACTATGAGATGGCTGTATTTTTAGACGAGGAAAACCGCGATTTTAGACCGCTTCTAGAACAAGCTGCAAAAATGGACCTACTACAATATAAAAAGCTTAATGTTGTAAAGGTAGAAATACTGTCTGCTGGTATAGGTAACTCGTGCGAAGGCTGTCAGAAACAACATGGCAAAATATATACTATTGACGAAGCGCTTCGGCTCATGCCAATTCCTTGTAAAGACTGCACTCGTACATTGAATAGTGAGAGAAAGGGATTTTGCAGATGCAAATATGTAGCTGCCTTTTAGCTGCATCCTTCTGATTCGGTCTGCAACAATAAAACATGCCAAAGTTCGATGCACAGCATTATTTGCCAGTAGAATCTTACAAGGAAGCTCTTGAAACTTTCCACGCTGTTTCAGCAATGATTCTTTTTGAGTTCGCACGCCAAGAACAGGAAATTCGTGACAGCATCCTCTGCAACTTCGTTGCTCGAACAGACATGATGATGAAAGCAATATTCCATCTGTGGGATATGCAGGACTACCAAGATTGCTGGATATTATATCGTTGTCTTATGGATAGATTTTTCCACCTAAGTCACTTACACGAGCATAACCAGTTTGAAGTATTTGAAAAATGGTCATTCCTTGAACAGTACAACTCAATAAACAAAGTCCGAAGCGATCCGTGGTGCGAAGGTGCACACAAGAGCAAAAGGTTCAACTTTACTCTAGAGCAGAAGAAACGGGCGAAAGCGCTGTCAAAAAATCCTACATCTTGGCAACGCCCTAAGGCAGAGGAAGTAGCCAAGCGACTTGACATGAGATTTCTCTATGACTTTGGCTATGACTATGCCTCCATGCATGTGCACCCTATGGCAAATGATGGTTTACAAGATTTCTTCACAATCACTAAGCTTGAGCCATCACCAGATTTCCCTGAGCAGCGCTCGGTTCTATCTAATACAATAGTTGTTGGTGTAATGATAGTGCAAGAAGGTCTGAATGCTAGCACTCCGTCTTGGCGCGCAATTGTATATGATTTTCTAGAGTATCTATTGGAATTCGTGAATACGGGGGATACAGACTATATGATAAGCTTCTTGAAACTATCAAAGCTATTTCAAGAGAAAGTACCTTTCTGCGAAAAGTCCCAATCAAACCCACCACGTAAATAGGCACACAAACCTCCCTCCCCTTCTCACCACTCCTCGTTATGTTATAATAGTGCAACTTGGAGTTTCCAGATATGGCTAAACAGGGAAAACAATACAAAAGAATCGTTGCCAAATTCGGCACCAACCTGCTCACCAACGGAACCGACAGCATCGACATGAACGTGATTGCCGGCATCGTGCGACAGGCGGCGGAGCTCAGGAAACAGGGGCGGGAGATAGCGCTCGTCTCGTCCGGCGCGGTGGCATCGGGGAAACAATACCTCAAGGTGCCTAAAGACAAGAAGGACGTACCCATGCGGCAGGTCATGGCGGCCGTGGGGCAACACGTGCTGATGAACTCGTACACGGAGCTGTTCCGCAGGGAGGGCATCGTCACGGCGCAGGCGCTGCTGACCAAGCTGGACCTGGCCGACCGCATAAGCTACCTCAACGCCCGCAACACGCTCCTGATCCTGCTGGAGCTAGGCGTGGTGCCGATAATCAACGAGAACGACGTCGTGGCCATCGAGGAGCTGGAGGGAGCGCACTTCGGCGATAACGATAATCTCTCCGGCATGGTGGCGAATCTGATCGACGCCGATCTGCTGGTGATAATGAGCGATGTCGCCGGATTGTATAGCGCCGATCCTGCAATCGATAAGAAGGCCAAGCTGATCCCCGTCGTGAAACGTATCGACAAGGATATCGAGAAGATGGCGGGCGGAACGCGCGGGCGCGGGACGGGCGGCATGACCACCAAGATACAGGCGGCTAAACTCGCTACGGCATCGGGGACGGCGGTCGTCATCGCCAACGGCAGCGAGCCCGATTTACTGCCGAGATTGATCGACGGAGAGTCCATCGGCACCATGTTCCTGCCCGCGACGGATAAGATAGAGAGCCGCAAGCGCTGGATACTCTCCGGCCTTTCGACGAAGGGCAAGCTCGTCGTCGACGGCGGCGCGGCGGCGGCATTGAGCAGGGGCAACAAGAGCCTGCTGCCCGCCGGCGTGAAGGGGGTGGAGGGCAGCTTTAAGCGCGGGGATGCGGTGGATATTGCAACGGAATCCGGCGAGCGGATAGCTTGCGGCATCAGCAACTATTCCGCCGCCGATATCGAGAAGATAAAGGGCGCCCGCTCGGATAAGATCGAGGGCCTGCTGGGGCATGGCTACGGCGACGAGGTCGTGCACCGTGATAATATTGTGGTGTTGTAATGTTTATTGTCATTGCGAGGAGTCCTTCTATGTAGTTCTGTCATGGAAGGGCAACGAAGCAATCTCCGTAATATCTTTGGGATTGCCACGCTTCGCTCGCAATGACAGATTAAAAATGTAGGGGCGCCGCTTGCTGCGCCCTCGTTCTCGGGCAGGGAAACCCTGCCCCTACACAATGACCGTTCCGTAGGGTGGGCTGTGCCCACCAAAATGTAGGGGCGAGGTCGCCTCGCCCGCTATGGATTCCGGCCTTCGCCGGAATGACGGGTAACGCCCGTAGGGGCAATTCATGAATTGCCCCTACAAAAATCCTCCTAAATCCCCCTTTACAAAAGGGGGACCAAGGGGGATTGAAATACAGGGGGTTGATATCATGAAATCTGAAGCCACAGAGCTCACAAAAAAAGTCAAAGCCGCCAAGCAGGCGTCGCGGACGCTGGCGCGGCTATCCACACAGACGAAAAATAAGGCGCTGCACAGCATAGCCGACGCGCTCATCGCACGGCAGGACGAGATAATCAAGGCCAACAAACTCGATTATAACGATGCGAAGAAATCGGGCATGGATGCGGCGATGCTGGACCGGCTGATGCTGAACCCGGACCGCATCAAAGGGATGGCGAACGATGTGCGCACCGTGGCCGCGCTCCCCGACCCCGTGGGCGAGTCCATCGAGGCGCGGACACTGCCCAACGGCCTGCGGCTGGAGAAGCGCCGCGTGCCCCTCGGCGTCATCTGCACAATATACGAGAGCCGGCCCAACGTCACCTCCGACATCTCATCGCTGTGCCTGAAATCCGGCAACGCCGTCGTTTTGCGCGGCGGCAAGGAGTCGCTGCGCTCCAACAGCGCGCTGGCCAAAGTGATCAGGGATGCGGCGCGGGCGGGCGGGGTGCCCGCCGACGCCATACAGTTCATCGAGTCCACCGACCGCACGCTGGTCTACGAGCTGCTCAAGCTGAAAGATTACATCGACCTGGTCATCCCGCGCGGCGGCGAGGGCTTAGTGACGATGGTCAACGAGAACTCGGCGATACCCGTGCTGGCCAGCGGCGTGGGCATCTGCCATTTGTATATCGATCCGACCGCCGACCTGAAGAAGGCCGCTGCGATTGCTTTCAACGCCAAGGTGCAGCGCCCCACCGTGTGCAACGCGCTGGACTGCGTGCTGGTTCACAGCTCGGTAGCCAAAAAGTTCCTGCCCATGATGGCCAAGGAATTGAGCAAGGCCAACGTCGAGCTTAGCTGCGACAAGCGCGCCCTTGAGATTCTGTCCGGCTTCAAAGCCAAAAAGGCCGCGGCCTCGGACTGGGGTAAAGAGTTCCTGGCGCTGGTGCTGGCCGTCAAGGTCGTCGACTCGCTGGATGAGGCCATCGACTTTATCAATGAGCACAACTCTCAGCATTCCGACGCCATCGCCACCGAGGACTATTCCAACGCGATGCGCTTCGTGGACGAGGTGGATTCCGCGTGCGTGTACGTCAACGCCAGCACACGCTTCACCGACGGGGGGCAGTTCGGGCTCGGGGCGGAGGTGGGCATCTCAACGCAGAAGCTGCACGCGCGGGGGCCCATGGGGGTGCGGGAGCTGACGACGTATAAATGGATCATCCTCGGCAGCGGGCAGGTCAGGGCCTAATAATTCTTCTAAACCACTCTTTGCTGAACTTCTTCGGGGATTCCATTGTATTTGGAAATAATTTTACAATGCCCAAAAAGCCTTGTCCTAATGAGAATGTTATTATGAAGAGCATTAAGGCCGTTGCCAATATTAAGCTTACAAAGCCGCCAATCATTTGAATTTGATTGCCACTCGCCATAGCACGAATAAATGGACCGACAATCGCTGCCATAACAGCCAATAATCCTAGACCAACACTGATTAATCCTAATGCTACACCTATACGCACAGCATCATCAGGATGATAAGACAATACAGTAATCCTTCTCATAATAGAAACTGGCTCTATATTAACTTCTACCTCTTCTAAAGGAGGATCATCCCAACCCAACGCTTTTCTATACCACTCATTTATTTCTATTCTTCCTTGTTTTCCCGGTGTACCACGGACTTGGCAATACACCCTTCTATTATTCGCATGAAACCGTACATAAGATAAATATTGAATTCCAACTTCGTCACGCAAATCATCAGAAATTCTAATCCATCCCTTATGCATATCGTCAAGAGTCGATGGAAAAATATGTGCTTTTATTGGACGGTATTTCATCTTATCCTTAGATAATTTCCGCTTGGCGTCGCGGCGGTTCTCACCTCGCTGAAAAGTTGAGGTGAAAAAATTCTTTGATAGATGCTATTTGCTGTCAGGACTTATGCTTCCTCTTAACCAGCGCCTTAGCCTCTTTCACAATATTCTCCGCGGTAAGCCCGTGCTTTGCCAGCAGTTCCTCCGGCTGTCCCGAAGATGAGAAGCAGTCCTCGATAGTTATGAAAGACATCGGTATGGGGGTGCTCTCCGCCACCACTGTAGCAACGCGGCTGCCCAGCCCGCCCTGGCGCACGTGCTCCTCGACGGTAAGTATTGCGCCCGTCTCTTTCGCCGCTTTCACAACGGCGTCCTCATCGAGAGGCTTGAGCGTATGCATGTTCAGCACGCAGGCATCGATGCCTTCTCCCGACAGCGCCTCCGCGGCCTTGAGAGCCCGCTCCACCATGAGCCCCATGGCGATGATAGTAAGGTCTTTGCCCTCGCGCATCGTCACCGCTTTACCCAACTCGAAGCGATAATCTTTATCGTAGACCAGCGCCGATTTCAGCCTTGGCAGGCGGATGTACCACGGGCCCAGCGTCGCCGCTGCTTTGCGCACCGCCTGTTCCGTCTCAACGGCATCGGCGGGAACTACGACGGTGAAGCCGGGTAGCGCGCACATGAGAGACAAATCTTCGATAGCCTGGTGCGACGCGCCGTCCTCTCCCACAGTGATGCCGCTGTGGGTAGCGACGATCTTCACATTACGATACGGCTGCGCGATGGACCAGCGCACCTGGTCGAAGCAGCGCGACGTGGCGAACACCGCGAACGTGCTGGCGAAGGCCGTCTTGCCCGAGGCGGCCAGCCCGGCGGCGATGCCCATCATGTTCTGCTCGGCGATGCCGCAGTTGAAGAACCTCTCAGGGAACTCCTTGGCGAAGAACTTGGTCTGCGTGGAGGAAGAGAGGTCGGCATCCAGAACTACGATGTCCGGATTCGACTTGCCCAGCTCGACAAGCGTCTTGCCGTACGTTTCCCTCATGGATGCTTCGGCTGCCATGTTACTCCAGCTCCTTCAGCGCCTGCTCGGCCTGCTCCGGCGTGGGGGCTTTGCCGTGAAACTCGGCCTTGTTCTCCATGAAGCTGACGCCCTTGCCCTTGATTGTCCTTGCGATAATAACGGTCGGCTTGCCTTTTATCGTCTTGGCCTTCTCCAGCGCCGTCAGCAGTTGATCGATGTCATGCCCCGCGACATCGCTGACGCGCCAGCCGAAGGCGCGCCACTTCTGGGCCAGCGGCTCGGTCTCCATGATATCGTGCGTCCATCCGTCTAGCTGTATGCTGTTGCGATCGACGATGGCAACGAGATTGTCTATCTTGAAATGAGCCGCGGACATGGCCGCCTCCCACACCTGCCCCTCGTTCAGCTCGCCGTCGCCGAGAAGGACATATACTCGGGAATCACGCTCATCAAGGCGTGCCGCCAGCGCGCATCCCACGCCGAAGGACAGTCCCTGTCCCAGTGGCCCGGTCGACATCTCGACGCCAGGCGTGGTTCCCACCTCGCAGTGTCCCTGCATCCTGCTGTCCATCTTGCGCAGAGTAGTCAGCTCATCGACGGGGAAATATCCGCACTCGGCCAGCGCGGCGTAAAGCGCAGGCGCGGCGTGCCCCTTGCTCAGCACAAATCGATCACGGTCCAGCCATTCAGGGTTCTTTGGATCGTGACGCAGAACATTAAAATAAAGCGCGCTAATGATTTCGACCGCAGACAGCGAGCCGCCCGGATGTCCGCTCTGCGAAGCTGCTATCATCTTGATAATATGGCGTCGCAGCGTCTTTGCTTTCTCTTGTAAGTCCTCAACGGGACACGGCTGAAACTGAGTCAACGAATTCCTCCGGGGCGATTTGCTATACCGTAATGCACGTTTGATTATAGATTATATTACGCTCGATTGTCTAGGGATTTGAAGGCTCGACCGCTACGAATGTTGGCAACGAGATTGCCACGTCGTCCTTCCATATACCGTGATATCATGGAATCCTTCCATATAATATTAACCTTGGAAGGACTCGCAATGACAAATGCGACCCTCACCCTGACCCTCTCCCTGCAGAGGGAGAGGGAAGATTAATTTAATAGAACACCCCCTTACCCCCTCTTCTCAAAAGAGGGGGAACTGATACGCCCAAGTGGAGCGCCAAAACCGACATTATAGCCCTCTCTCCGAGAGAGGTTAGCTAAATGACAGAGGTACAGGAGAGTTCCTCTCCTGACGGGGTTTTAGGGGTGTCCCCTAAATAAATTTACGTCCCCCAACGTGTGGGGGACTAGCAGGGGGTTCGGTCTTCCATCGGTCTGCGACCTCTTCCGACAAATATCACTCGTATTGATTTTAATCCCCGTGTTCTCTACAATTTAACCATGATTATCGATTTTCATACTCATATCTTCCCTTCCAAGATGAGCGACAACCGAGAGCGCTACATAGACCGCGACCCGCTGTTCGCCCGCATCTATGCCAAACCCAAGGCAAAGATAACCGACTGCGACGGACTCATCGCCAAGATGGACGAGGAAGGCATCGAGCGCGCCGTGGTCATGAACGCCAACTGGAGCAGTTTGGAATTGGTTAAGGAAACGAACGACCATATACTCGACTCCATCGCCCGATACCCCAAGCGCCTCGTCGGCTTCTGCTCGCTCCCGCCGACGAACGACGGGGAGAGGATAGCCGAGCTTGAGCGCTGCATCAAAGCGGGCGTCCGTGGCATCGGCGAGATGCGCCCGGAATTCCAGGGGCTCGATAAAGGCGATGAGACGGTGCTCGACCCGGTCATCGATATCGCTCTGCGTCATAATCTCATGCTCTGCATCCACGCATCAGAGCCCGTCGGACATGACTACCCCGGCAAATACACCTTCACGCCGGACAAGATCTACAGGCTGATCCTGCATTATCCCGACCTGACGCTCATATTGGCGCACTGGGGCGGCGGCATGCCCTTCTACGCCCTGATGCCGGAGGTAAGAGAGGCGATGAAGAACACCTACGTCGACACGTCGGCATCGCCTTACTTGTATACAGCCGACATATTCACACATGTTACTAATATCTTCGGGGCCGATAAGATACTCTTCGGCAGCGACTATCCGCTGATGCCGCCGAGCAAGGTGCTTAAACAGATCGACGCCGTTGATATGGATAAAGAGTCGAGGGAGTTGATACTCCACGGCAACGCCGAAAGGTTACTGTAGATGGAGACGATACGCTCATTTATCGCTCTCGAACTGCCCAACGATGTAAAGGAAACCGTTTCCCTGATCATCAAGCGTCTGCGCCCGGCCCAGCACCGCTACGTCAAATGGGTCTCCCCCGATGGGACGCACCTGACCGTCAAGTTCCTTGGCAATATCTTCACAAGCCAGATACCGCAGATAACGGATATCATGAGTACGGCCGCCGGCAAGGTTCCGCCGCTGGAACTGCGGCTCGGCGGGCTGGGCATGTTCCCCAATGAGCAGAGGCCGCGCGTTATCTGGGTCGCGCTTGAGGGCAATACGGAGCCGCTGGCCGCAATGCAGCGCGAGATAGAGCAGGCGCTGGTGCCGCTGGGCTTCGTGGCGGAGAACCGCGCCTTCACGCCGCACCTCACCCTCGGGCGTGTGCGCGATAACGCCACCCCCGACGAACGCAGAGAGATCGCCGGTGTAGTGAAAGATAAGAAGATCGACTACGAAGCCGTTTTCACGCTCCGAGAGCTCAGCCTGATGAAGAGCACCCTGACGCCCACCGGAGCTATCTACGATCGACTCGATTCCGCACCGTTCCTTGCCTAAGAAATTCAAGCTCCCTCCGCCGATGATTTACCAACATAATAGCCAGCCGACAAGTCCGAGATTCTTCACTTCATTCAGAATGACAGACACGAGGCATGTGCCCTCACCCTAGCCCTCTCTTTTGAAAAGAGAGGTTAGTTACAGAAAAGAGGTACAGGAGACTCGTCTCCTGACGGGGTTTTAGGGGTGTCCCCTAGGTATTTTATGTCCCCCAACATATGGGGGACTATAGGGGGTTCGGTTATTGTTTCCCCCTTAAAAAGGGGGATTGCAGGGGGTTGACAAACACAATAATTTGGAATATATTTCCATTTAGAAATATTCCATATTGAAACATCCATGAAAAAACCCTCCAAAATAAATTCGGACAGTCAGATATCGTCGCTGGTGGCAAACGCTATCTGTGTTACCATGTCCCTGAAAAACCTCCTTGAGGAAGAACTGACGCTGCTGCAGAAATACTTCGACGAGATGAGGTCAACGGGCACAACGAACCATCTGCCGGAAGACGCCATGTTCTACAGCATGACAAGCGCCCTCTACGGAACACAAAACCTCACCATGGGAGAGCTTAGCAAGACCATCTCGGCGCCCATGTCCTCCACAACCAGAATGATGAACTGGCTCGTGGACAACGGCTATGCGCAAAGGCTGTCGGACCCGGACGACCGCAGGATCGTCAGAGTGGCCCTGACCGATGAAGGGCGCAAGCTTCACGAGTACATCGAGATCCATGTAATCAAGCGCGTAAGAGAAACCATGCAGCTGCTTACCGATAAGGAGCAATCAGCCATCATCCAGGTGTTCGACAAGCTGGCGCGCGTATTCAACCTGAATGAAACGAAATAACTGATGGAGTCATAGATGAAGCGAGCATTTAGAAAGCCATCGAGGATCATTTCGGCCGAACAGGCCTTTAGAAGCATGGGAAGGTTCATCGAAAGAAGACATCTGGTTTTCCTGATTCTGAGCCTTGTTCTTCTGGTGCCTACGGTCTTCGCGGCATACTATGGCGTCGAGATGAAAACCGGCTTCGACACTTTCGTTTCTTCAGATTCGCAGGCTTATAAGGACCTCAGCAGATACAACGAGTACTTCAGCAGCGATGCCATAGTGGTACTGATAACGGGAGATAACCTTATCCAATTGCTTGAGCCGGAGAACATCGCGGCCATGGACTTTATAGAAGAAAGCATGATCTCCGATAACTCAAGCCACTCTGTTGTAGGCCCGGTTTTCCTCCTGGAAATGGCCCATCTGCAGAGAGTGCTGTCGGGGGCGACTACTTCCATGGAGTTCCCCACGGATCCGGCCGAGCTTGCTGACATCATTAAAGACCCCGAGACGGGCGATGTCGCTTCGGAACTTACGCACGTATTCCCCGACGGCCAGCACGCCCTCATCTCAATCCTGCTCGACGGGTCGCTGACCCAGGATGAGCAGGGCGACATGGTACGCAAGGTGGAGGACCTGGCAGCCTCGGCGGGCTTCAACGATGACGTGAGCGTGATCGTCAGCGGCAATTGCGCCGTATACGCCAGTATCGGGGACCTGATGGTAGAGGATATGCTCAATATGCTCATCGTATCTGTAATATTGATGCTCCTCATCCTGGCGCTCATATTCAATGTGCGCGGCTTCTTCGCCTGGCGCTGGCTGCCTCTGGGAGTTGTGGCGCTGGCCATCATCTACACCTTCGGGATCATGGGCATACTCAGCATACCACTGACCATGGTCACCATGGCCGCCTTCCCTATCCTGCTGGGACTGGGCGTAGACTACGCCATCCAGTTCCATAACCGCTACGACGAGGAATCGAAGAAAGGCAGTACGGTTGCCGGCGCCATAACGGAGTCCGTCACGCATATCGGACCGGCTATCGGCATCGCCATAGTAGCGGGATGCCTGGGTTTCGCCGCCCTCTTCTTCTCGCCTATTCCCATGATACAGGGGTTCGGCTTTACGCTGATATTGGGAGTGATCATATGCTATATCCTCTCAGTGTTCCTTCTGCTTTCCGCGCTTTACCGGCGCGACCGGCTGGCCGACACCAAACCAGCCAACAATCGCCGTATCAAATGGACGATAAAACCCAAGAACAAATTCACGCTGGGGCCCGAGCTTGCCGCCGCCGTCCTCACCCTGAGCCTGGTCGGGTTCGGCATTGTATTCATCGCCTGCGATATCTCTTTCGGCAACCTCGGATTCGCCGTCGGCATCGGCATCACCGTATTCGGCATTTTGGCCTCGGCCATAAGCCTTGGTATAGAGCTGCACCGCGAACGTCTGGGCATCGCGCTCCCGCAAAAGACCAGAGAGAAACCCAGACATATCGTGGACAGCGGGCTCGACCGCCTGGCACCATGGGTCGTAAAACACCCGTTGATCATCATACCCATAGCGCTCGCGCTAACCGTGGCCGGACTCGTCGCCGATCCTTACATCGAAACCGAGGCCGACGAAATGAATATGATCTCCCAGGAGACACAGGTGATCAAGGACCTCCGCGAGGTAGAAAGCGTGGTCGAAGGCCTGGAATTCCTTAGTCTCCTTATAGAAGCCGAAGATGTAACCGACCCTCAAATAGTGAACTGGGTGCTGGAACTGCAGGACCGCATCGAGGCCGAAAACGGCGACCTGGTGAGCGGCACCGAAAGCTATGCCAGCGCTATGATGCAACTGGTCAATGTAATGAACCTTTCGGTGCCGCAGACGGCTGAAGAGACCAAGGACACCCTCCAGGGGCTGCCAACCCAGTTACGGGCCAATCTGCTCACCGAGGATTACACTCGATCCAACTTAATGGTCACCATCGGGAAGATCAGCGGCCCGCAGGTGCGCGATCTTGAAACGGCATTAAATGAATATGCTTCTCAACATCCGGAGGGGGTTACGGTCACCGTAACGGGGTGGCCTATCATGATGCGGATACTCGGTGACGGCCTCAGCGGGGGCCGGGTAGAGATGACTCTCATCGGCATCGCCCTCATCTTCGTCGGATTGTTGTTACTCTTCAGGTTTAACATCTTAAAAGTATTTATGGCCATACTCCCGGTAGCCCTCATCATCGGCTGGTCCAGCGGCGTGATGTGGCTCGGCGACATCAAGTATACGCCCGCCACCGCCGCTATGGGCGCATTGATCATAGGAATCGGCACCGAGTTCACCATACTGCTGATGATGCGCTATTACGAGGAACGCGAAAAGGGCGAAAACCCCGTGGAGGCCATGAAAATCGCCATTACCAGGATCGGGCGCGCCATAATCGCATCGGGCTTGACGGTTATCGGCGGCTTCGCCGCGCTGCTGATAGCGCAGAACTTCCCGGTGCTGCGCTCCTTCGGCCTTATCACGGTAATAGACGTGTTCTTCGCCCTCGTGAGCACATTGATCGTACTACCGGCGCTCATAGTCTGGATCGACTCGTGGAGGGAGAGGCGACGCATAGCCAGACAGGGGTCGCCCTAACTGAAGCATGCTATCGACGGCACACTACACCAGAATCATAAATAAAAACCTCGGGTTGTCAATAACAGGCCGAGGGTGTATACTACATACCGATATCAGGATGGGAGGTTCGTGTTGGACAGTAATTCATTCCCCAAGTGTCTCAAATGCAACGTCGGAGATCTAGTACCGCTATCAGACTTTGGCAGCCAGGGAGCGCCGATTCATTATAAAGCGTGGGTTTGTACTAACCCCGATTGCGGATTCAACCTTAAGATCAGGAACGGCGATCTATATATCAACGAGCCCATCGTCAGCGGCGTTGGACACAGCGCCAAGATACGTTAATCATACGGGCTTACTATTACGCCTACTCGATAAACTGAAAAGGCAGGCTCACAAGCGAGGTGAACCTGGATAGTTTATTTAACTTATTTAAACATAGAACGCTCGATTTTCTGTTCCCTCCTCGCTGCGTAGGCTGCGGCAAGGGGGGTTCTCTTTTATGCCGTAAATGCCGGGCCGCCCTTATCTACCTCCAGCCGCCGCTGTGCCGAAGATGCAGCTTACCGATATCGGAAGGAACTATCTGCCGCAAATGCCGGCTGGAGGACTGGGAACTGGACGGCGTGTACTCGATTTTTGAATACGGCGGGGTCATCCGCCAAGCCATCATAAATCTTAAATATCACAACATCAAAACGCTCGCGGTTCCGCTGTCCCGCTTCTTGAAGGAATATCTGAGCGAACATCGCCTGTCCTTTGATATCATCATCCCGGTCCCGATACATAAGCGAAGGCTGCGGGAGCGGGGCTATAACCAGACGGCGCTGCTGGCCCGGAGGCTAAGCCGCATGTCCCGAATACCGCTTATGGAAGGAGCCCTTGTCCGCACCAGGCATACCCCTTCCCAGGCCAAATCCGAAAGCGTTGAACAGCGCAAAGAGAATATCAGAAACGCTTTTGAATGCGTCAGCTGGAGCGTATCGGGCAAACACATCCTTCTAATCGACGACGTATGCACATCCGGCGCTACTCTTAACTCATGCGCCGCTTCATTGAAATCGGCCGGAGCGGCATCGGTCTGGGGCCTCACGCTCGCCAAGGAAATCTAACACTGACTAGAAAAGCTGACACCGCAACAACGCGTTCGACACCAGCAGCTGCGGACAACGTCCGACCATTGACAGGAAACAGGCTGTGAAGTAAACTTACTACCGCCACAGTATTTCGTGGCCTTCTTTGTTTAATTTAACCCGTAAGGACAGTCATGGATAAAGCTAAGAAATATCTCAATGGTACAGAGCTAGAAAAGAACGACCCCGAGGTGTGCTCGGCGATACGCCGCGAGTCGGAACGCCAGACGCGCAACCTGGAGTTCATCGCTTCCGAGAACCACGCCTCTAAAGCCGTGCTCGAAGCAGCCGGGACCGTGCTGACCGATAAATATGCGGAAGGCTATCCGGGGAAACGCTACTACGGCGGCTGTGAAGCGGTCGACATAGCCGAGAACCTGGCTCGGGAACGTGCCTTAAAGTTGTTCAAAGCCGAGCATGCCAATGTCCAACCCCACAGCGGCTCACAGGCGAACATGGCATCGTACTTCGCCCTGCTTAATCCAAAAGATACGATCCTGGCGATGAGTCTGGCTCACGGCGGCCATCTGACGCACGGCAGCCCGGTAAACTTCTCGGGCAAGATATACAACTTCGTCAGCTACGGCGTCAGTCGGACAACGGAATGCATCGATTACGACGAGGTCGAGAAGCTGGCAAAGGAACACCGTCCCAAGCTCATCGTTGCAGGCGCCAGCGCATACCCCAGGATTATCGACTTCCAGCGCTTCCGCCAGATAGCCGACCTGGTGGAAGCCAAGCTGATGGTGGACATGGCCCACATCGCGGGACTGATAGCGGCCGGCGTACATCCTTCGCCTGTGCCCTATTCCGAGATAGTCACCTCAACCACTCACAAGACTCTGCGCGGGCCACGCGGCGGTTTTATACTGTGCCGGCAGCCATTCTCCGAGAAAATAGATAAGTCGGTGGATCCCGGCACTCAGGGCGGGCCGCTGCTGCATATCATCGCAGCCAAGGCCGTGTGCTTCGGCGAGGCGCTGAAGCCCGATTTCATCGCATATCAAAAAGCCATTGTAGAGAATGCGAAGGTGATGGCTGACGAGTTTAAGAAAGGCGGGCTGAGGCTCGTTTCGGGCGGAACCGACAACCACCTGATGCTCGTCGATCTGACGCCGATAAACATCACCGGCAGGGAGGCCGAGGAAGCGCTCGATTCCGTCAGGATAACGGTTAACCGCAACGCCATCCCCTTCGACACCAAACCGCCACGGGTAGCGAGCGGCATAAGGATCGGCACGCCGGCCGTGACCAGCCGCGGGCTCGACGCGTCCACGGTTAGTAAAGTAGCAAAACTCATTATAAGGGTATTGACCAACATAGGGGACGAGAACGTTTATAAAGAAGTGCGCGATGCCGTGGACGATATCACCAGCCGATACCCGGTGCCCGGCCTCGATTAGTTGTGGCTCATAATCTTTTCATGCTATAATCCAATGCATTGAGGCGATAAATCTGGAGGTAATTGTATTGCACGACTACGAACTTGTTGTGATCGTCAATCCGTCAGTTGCAGATGACGACGTCCCTGCAACGTTAGAGAAGCTGAAGACATTCGTAACCGACCGCGGCGGCACCGTTGCCGAAGTCAATCAGTGGGGACGGAAGAAATTGGCATACACTATTAAGAAATGTACCGAGGGTAATTACGCCCTCATTAAATGTAGTTTCGACCCCAAGCTGGCCACCGAGCTGGAAGCAAGCCTGAAACTTATGGATGACATCATACGGCACATGCTGGTTAGATTAGACGCTTAAGGGGAGAAGTGAATAATGGCAAGCCTTAACAAGGTCATGATTATCGGAAACCTCGGCACAGATCCCGAGATGCGATTCACCCCCGGCGGACAGCCCGTAACATCCTTTCGTATGGCCAGTTCTCGGACGTTCACTACACCCGAAGGCGAGAGAAAGCAGGAGACGGAGTGGTTCACCGTCGTGGCCTGGAGCAAGCTTGCCGAGCTTTGTAACCAGTTCCTAGCCAAGGGCCGCATGGCATATGTTGAGGGAAGACTCAAGACAAGATCCTGGGAGGACAAGGAAGGAATCAAGCGGTTCAGCACCGAGGTAATAGCCAACCAGGTCATATTCCTAGACCGCGCCGGAGCGGCGCCGCTTCCGGATGAGGCTGTGGATGGCGGGGAGGAAGTGCCTCCGGAAGAACTGCCGTTTTAAGTAATTTAGGAAGGAATAAAAAATGCCGGGAAGGAAGCCTAGTAGACCAGCATCGAAAAATAAAGGGAGGGACACAAGGGGCAGGTCCCGTAAATTCGTACCCAAGCGCAAGGTCTGTACGTTCTGCGCTAACCATATCAGTGTTATAGATTACAAGGATGTGGCCATGCTCCAGCGCTACATTTCAGACCGCGGCAAGATAGAGCCCAGGCGCCGCACGGGCACATGCGCCAGACATCAGCGCACATTAGCGGAATCGATAAAGCGGGCAAGACACATCGCCTTGCTGCCGTTCACTCCTGAACACATTCGCGATTCAGGTAGAGTAGGACTGCGGGATTAGATAATTCCGCAAAGCTATTTAGCTCACTAGTGAATTTCAAGACCGCCTTGACCGTAATCAGTGAATCCTTGTAGGAATTTGCAGGACGATGGCAAAAAAAGGAAAAAACCAGCAAAAACAGGCCGTATCCAAACATGTAACCACGCGTCGCGTAGCGCGCTGGCAACGGGAGAAGCGCAGGCAGCGGATCACGTTCTTATCGGGCGTCGTCATAATTGTGGCAGTGCTTGGAATTATCGTAGGCGGCTTCGTGGCCACCCGCTCCAGCGACTGGTTGAGCAAAGTTGAAACTGATTCCGGCACTGTAGCCATCAAGAAAGCGGACTATGCGGACGAATTGAAGCTCCTCTTTGCAGTTGGCGCATACAATTCTTCAACAATTACTAGCGAAGCCCCGCTAATCAATATTGAAAGAAACATATTAATCGAAGATAGCGCTAAATCGTTTGGGCTTACTGTATCCGACGCCGAAGTCACTGATACTATACGTTCTATGTTTCAAACAGATAACGAGTCTATAACCGACACCAATTTTCAAGAGCAATACCAGGACATGATTAACAACATGGGCCTCTCCGATCAGGAATTTCGTAAATTTGTAAAGGGCGACTTGCTCAAGCAAGATCTGCTCTTATATTACATAGACCAGATTCCAGAATCAGGCGAACAGGTGGCCGCGGAAACTTTCTTTCTCTCTAACGAAAGCAATGCTTACGAAGTAACTCAGCTTTGGCGTGATGGAAATGATTTTGAGACGCTTGCGGAGATGTATAGTAATACAGGTAGCTCCGGATGGTTGATCAAAGGATTTATGGAGGAAGAATTCGATAGTGTTGCGTTTTCCATAGAAATCGGCAACATAAGCGACCCGTTTCCCTACGGGACGGGATACTATGTTATCAAAGTACTGGACCGCAAAGACGGCCCTATAGACGAGACCCTGCGCCAGCAGTCCGGAAGCGCCGAGTTAGATAAATGGTTTTATCAAGCCTACGCGGACAAGGTGGAACGCAATCTTAAACTAGACCTGGCGGAAGTATACGCTTGGGCCGTCGAACAGTTGCAGTAACGGAGGACGCTGAGAGTGAGTAAGAAGGGCGTCATCGGCATAGGCATCCTCGGATACGGAGTCATAGGCAGCGGCGTGGCCAGGGTGTTGCTTGAGAAGGCCGGGGCGCTTTCATCACAGGCGAGATGCAAGCTCGAAATCGTACGCATCCTGGAAAAAGACTCCGCCAAGATAAAAGCCTCCAAGCTCGATAAGACCCTGTTTACACAGAAATCATCCGACATACTCAACGACAAGAACATCGACATCGTCATCGAAGTCCTGGGCGGAGAACATCCCGCCGCAGAATTCATTAAGAAAGCACTAGGCAAGGGAAAACACGTCGTCACCTCTAACAAAGAGGTCATGGCAAAGCACTTTCCCGAGTTTCTAAAGCTGGCACAGGAGAACGGCGTCGATATCATGTATGAAGCGACGGTCGGCGGCGGCATACCGCTGATAGCGCCCTTCAAGCAGGACCTGCTGGCCAATGATATATCCGCGCTACACTGCATCATCAACGGCACTACAAACTATATTCTGACGCGAATGTCCTCCGAACAGATCGATTTCAACACGGCGTTGAAGCAGGCGCAGAAGCTGGGCTACGCAGAGCCTAATCCTAAGAATGACGTGGAGGGCATAGATGCCGCCTATAAGCTCACTATACTGGCAACGCTGGCATTCCACGTAAAGATAAAACCGGAAGACATCTATCATGAAGGAATCTCGCGCCTGACGGCTCGCGATTTCCGTTACGCCAACGAGCTGGGCTATGAAATCAAGCTCCTTGCAATAGCCAAGGAACAGAAGGGCTCGATCGAAGTTCGGGTACACCCCGTGTTCCTGCCTCAAGACCTCTTGCTTGCCAGCGTCGACGGGGTTTACAACGCCGTGCAGGTGGAGGGGGACCTGGTGGGACGGGTGCTGTTCTACGGGCGGGGCGCCGGCGCCGCTCCTACCTCAAGCGCCATACTCGCCGATGTCATCGATGTGGCACAGCGCATCAACAGGGGCATCAGCCTGACGCCGACTTTGCGCCTCGATCCGAAAAAGCGGGGCAAACCGATGTCTGCAATAACGACGCGTTACTACCTCAGGATGAACGCCGTGGACAGGCCCGGCGTGCTGGCGAAAATATCAAAGGCGCTGGCTGATGAAGAAGTGAGCATTTCGTCGGTGATCCAGAAGGAAAGCGACGTCTCCAAGAAGGCCGCCGAGATAGTTCTCATGACCTATCCGGCAAATGAGCAGGCCATGCAGAAAGCAATGGCCAAGATATCACGCCTCGACGTGATTAAAGAGATCTCCAATTTCATCAGGGTCGAAGATTAGACTATAGAACATCGGGAGGCCCGCAAGGAACTATCAACTCCCGGCTTCGGCTGTATGCAAATGGACGAAATTAAATCCGTCAAACCACAAGACACTCGCATACTATTCGGCTATAAGGGCCGGGACTATAAATTCGCGAGCTTTATCGCCGACAGCGCGGATAACTCGTTATACTTCCGACTTTTCAGGAAGATTGCGGCATCGGACGGCGATTCGACCGAGGAACGCGATATCATACGCATACATTTGCCCGAGGCAGAACCTGAATCGTTCGAAGGAGGAAAGCTGTCCGTCATCGATGAAGGGTTGACTCAATCGAAAATCATCAAGCGCACGCGGCACTCCGCGCACGGCGACCCGTCGCTTCAGTCCAGATCAAATATCACAATCCTGTCGATAGCCCCCGAGCATCCGTCCGGGATGGTCGAGATATCCGGCTGCGATGAGCGGGATATCCGCCTCGCCCTGCAAGGCGACGCGCAGCCATTTGTGGTAAACTTCATCTTACACAGGAAAATTTCCGGAGAGATGCCTCTGGCGGATAAGAACGACCTGATGGGCGGGCAATTTATGCAGTGCAAATTCGAGGACATGGATTTCGACCTTCTCATAGCGCTCTCGAAGATACACTCCGACACAGAGGATGAGAGGGTAAACTGGCCGCCGCACTCGGTGGTATTGAAAAGAATAGGACGATAGAAATGAAACAAGGCGTTTTAGAGAGATACCGCGAATATCTGCCGATAAGCGATAAGACCCCCATGCTGACCCTCGGCGAGGGTGATACCCCCCTGGTGCGCTCACGCTCGATAGAGAAGAGGTTCGGTTGCAAGCTCTACTTTAAACTTGAGGGCTGCAACCCGACAGGCTCGTTCAAGGACCGCGGCATGGTCATGGCCGTGGCCAAGGCCGTCGAGGAGAAGAGCAAGGCCATCATCTGCGCTTCGACAGGAAATACCAGCGCATCGGCGGCTGCCTTCGGCGCCAGGTTCGGATTGAAGACAATCGTCATCATCCCGGAAGGCAAAATAGCGCTGGGCAAGCTGGCCCAGGCCCTGATATACGGCGCTAAGCTCCTCGCGATAGACGGGAACTTCGACCAGGCGCTCAAGATAGTAATGGACCTCAGCAAGAAACACCCTATTACGCTGGTGAACTCCGTAAACCCGTTCCGCATCGAGGGGCAGAAGACCGGTTCGTTCGAGATTATCGACACGCTGGGAGACGCTCCCGATTACCATTTCATCCCCGTCGGAAACGCCGGAAACATCACCGCCTACTGGAAGGGATATAAAGAATACTACGACGCCGGTAAATCGACAAGGAAGCCAAAAATGATGGGATTCCAGGCAGCAGGGGCCGCTCCTATCGTTCAGAATAAAATCGTAGAAAAACCGGAGACGATAGCGACCGCGATCCGCATAGGCAACCCCGCAAGCTGGAAGGGGGCTACTAACGCAAGGGATGACTCCGGTGGTATAATTGACGCAGTAACCGATGACGAGATACTCGCCGCCTACCGAATCCTGGCGCAGGAGGAGGGCGTTTTCGGGGAGCCGGCATCCGCGGCATCCATAGCCGGCCTGCTGAAGGCAACGCAAGGCGGCCTGAGCTTAAAAGGTAAAACGGCGGTAGCCATCATCACAGGCAGCGGGCTTAAAGACCCGGACACGGCCATCAAGTGCGCCGAGCCGCCGAAACCGGTGCCGGCGGATATGGTTGCCATCGAGCAAGCCCTTGGGCTGGGGTAATACAATGTATTACGCTAAGGTCATCGTGAATCCGATGTCGCGGGGCGGGGCCGCGGGCAAAACGTGGCCCATTCTCAACACGCTGCTCAGAACCACAGGCCTTCCCTTCGATTATGAATTTATGCAGGGCCAGGGACACGGCATTGCGCTTTCCAAAGAAGCTGTTGAAAAAGGATATAATCTCGTGATCGCCGTGGGCGGAGACGGAACGGTGAACGAGGTCGTCAACGGCCTGATGGATGAAAACGGCGGATGCAGGGCTGCTCTTGGTATTATCTCCGCAGGCACGCAGAACGATATCGCCCACATGCTGGGCATCCCAAGGGACTATCTGAGGGCGTGCCAGCTCTTCAGGAACTTCAAGACGGTCAAGATCGACATCGGGGCCGTGGAATGCACCTATAACAACGAGGTAAGACGGCGTTACTACATCAGCACGGCGGGCATCGGGTTCGTTACCGATGTAATCGAAGGCTCTATATCCCACACCAGGCTCAAGGTCCTCGGCGGCGGCATACCTTACGCCATAGGCGTCATACCCAAGGCGCTGGAATACCGTAACAAGGACGTATTGATCTGCATCGACGGCGAAAAGAGGGAGGAGCGCTACTTCAGCGTCGTCGTCAACAACGGACGCTACCTCGGCGGCGGGAGGGCCTTCCCCGGCGCAACGCCGTACGACGGTCTGCTGGATGTAGCCGTAATCGGCGACATCAGCAAGGTGGAAGCCCTGCTGAACTTCCCGCTGTTCTTTACCGGCACATACTACGACCCGCAGAAGATCAAACTGCACAAGGCGCGAAACGTCATCGTCGATTCCCCGCAGAGGCTGCCCATACAGATCGACGGCGAGATAGTCGGACTGACTCCGGCGGTATTCCGGGTGATTCCATCCGCACTGGAGGTCGCGATCAGAGTACACTCTCCTCAGAAGAAATCCCAAATGGAAACGACCCCGGGAATATCCTGATGGCCGACGCGCAGCACCACGCCGGAGCCGTTCACACCCCTCGCACAAAGGTAGTAGTTAACCCCGCCGCCAGGGGAGGCAGAACCGCCCGTCAATGGCCCGAAATAAGCGAGCAGCTAAAAAGAAACGACATCCATTTCGACTCCTCTTTTACGGAAGGGCCGGGGCACGGCATCGACCTGGCGAAAGAGGCGGTGAACGCCGGGTATGAAACGGTCGTAGCGGTCGGCGGCGACGGCACGGTGAACGAGGTGGTTAACGGAATCGTCAATAACGACGGCAAGGGCATGGCGACGCTCGGTATCATCTGCACCGGCACCGGCCGGGACTGCATCAGAAGCCTGAATATCCCGGCTGACTTGAGCAAGGCCTGTCAGTTAATCGCCGAACGCAGCAGCGTCGACACAGACTTAGGTGTTGCTGAATATGTGAACGACTCGTATAGAAATAGTCGATTCTACATCAATACAGCGTCTCTCGGTTTCGCTTCCGCCGTAGCCGAGCGCACCAAGCGTTTCAAGAGTATGGGAGGAACAATCCCGTTCCTGCTGGCTTTCGCGACAGTATTCGCTTCATACAAAGCTAAAAATGTTGCCTTCGATATCGACGGACGTATAAAGCAGGAGCGGCAACTGCTAATCGTAATAAACAACGGACGTTACTTCGGCGGCGGAATGAAGATCACTCCCGATGCCGACCCCCGCGACGGGCTGCTGGACATAGTCACCGTAAGAGACGTGAATAAACTGAGGCTGCTGTACAACTTCCCCAGACTATACAAGGGGACACATACGACCCATCCCATGGTCGACGTCTACAAAGCAAAACGTGTCGATGTACAGACATCCGGGAAGTTGCTCCTGCAACTCGACGGGGAGGTTGTGGGAGAATCCCCCGCCAGTTTTAGTATAATACCATCAGCGCTGAGGGTGATAACGGGAGGTCTCAATGGTTAAATCCAATATACCGGGGTGTGGAAATTTCTATCATCATTACCCGAGCCACGCAGCCGTAATAACAGCACAGTTCGAGGGTAAGAAGGGGATTATGGCCGCCGCATGGCACTCCCCGATATCACACACCCCGCCGCTGTTCGGCGTCTCGCTGGCGCCCAAGCGCTACACGTACAAACTCATCGAAAAAGCGAAGGAGTTCGCCATAAATTTCTTATCATTCGACAAGGCGGAGCTGTTAGTATCGGTGGGCAGCGTATCCGGAGCCGAAGTCGATAAGTACAAGAGGTTCGATATCAAAACGGAGGAACCGATCAAGACGACTGCGCCGATAATTAGTGACGCCTACGCCGCGTACGAATGCCGCTTAATCGACAGTCGTAAGTACGGCGACCACATCTGGTTGGTTGGAGAGATAGTCGCCACTCATTTCGATAAAGCGCTCTTCAACGAAGATGAAACCGTTGACCTGGACCACGTCTCGCCCGTACTCTATATGGGAGCCGATAGATACACCATTCCATCGAATGCCGACATTAAGATGATAGAGCGCAGTAAGTAAAACGAAACGATACGAGGAGCACCGGACATGATCGATCAGGATAAGATTAAAAAGGCTGTTCATGATATATTGGTCGCCATCGGCGAGGACCCATCCCGCGAAGGCATCAGGGAGACCCCCCGGCGCATCGCCGAGATGTACGCCGAGGTCTTCCGCGGCATGACTGAGGATCCCAGGGAGGTGCTCAGTGTCGGCTTTGAAGAGGGACACCACGAGATGGTCATCCTCAAAGACATTCCGTTCTATTCCATGTGCGAACACCACCTGCTTCCATTCTACGGTATGGCCCACATCGGTTATATACCAAAGGGGCGCGTAGTTGGCGCATCAAAGCTGGGCCGCGTCGTGGAGATAATTGCGAAGAGGCCCCAGCTTCAGGAGCGTCTCACGACACAGATAGCCGACTCGATCGTCGAAGCGCTGCAGCCGCAGGGCGTAGCGGTAGTTATCGAGGCCGAGCACATGTGCATGACGATGCGCGGGGTGAAGAAGCCTGGTTCTAACATCGTAACGTCGGCGATGAGGGGGATATTCCGTTCCAACGCCGTGACGCGGTCGGAGTTCCTGTCGCTGATAAAATAGCTATGTAATGCGACGACGCCCCCGATATCCTCACTGTCACAGATGCTTTCGCAGCGGAATCTCTTTGATGAAGAAGTTGACGACAAATGCTGCCCCGACCACGCAGAAGCCTACGAAAAATACCTCGGTAATACCCGAGTTTAAAGCTTCTCGCAATGTAGTCATCAATTGATCCAGTAGAGCCATCCCCTGATCGCCGAGAGACTGAAACGCCTTGGTAAGCTCTTCCAGCGCCTCCGGGCTCACCAGCGCCTGTGGGTTGTCCACTATCGAGTCCAGGCTTCCCGGCGGCATGACCGACTCAACACCCTGCGGCAATCCGCCGAGAAACTCGGAAGCGAAACGGTTATTAAGTATCGATCCGGCCACCGCCAGCCCCAGCACGCCGCCGATGGAGCGAAAGAACTGATTACTTGCAGTGGCCACTCCCATTATCCTGTAAGGCACAGCGTTCTGCACCGCTATAGTGTAGACCGGCATGGTAACGCCCAGCCCGAAGCCCGTGATTATGATAAAGAACACCGCCGTTGCATGAGTTGTACCGGTCGTCATACATGAAAGCAGATACATCCCGGCGGCCATCACTCCGATGCCGAACAGTCCCTGCCAGCGATAGTGCCCGCCGGCGCGCGACAGCATCTGGCCCGATATAACACCTCCGGCCACCATTCCCAGCATCATCGGGGTCAGGAAGCTGCCGCTGGCCGTAGCCGAAGAGCCCAGCACGCCCTGGAAATACAACGGGATGAAAACAATGGAGGCGAACATGCCGAATCCGAGAAAGAATGTAACGATGGATGATACACCTACTATCCGATTGCGGAATATCCACAGCGGCAATATGGGCTCCGCTGCATAGCTTTCGATAATCACGAACGCCAGGAACATGAAAGCCGAGAAAACGAACATGCCGAGAATCTGCGGCGAAAGCCAATCGTACTCGACGCCGGCCCAGCTCAGCGCCAGTAGCAGAGGCACGACGGTGAGTATCAGCGCCAGCATGCCGGCGTAGTCGATCCTGCGTTTCGTTACCTGAGGCCTTACATGCGGGAAGAAGAAGATGAAGAGCAGTATTATCAGTATGCCGAATGGGATATTGATATAGAATACCCAGCGCCACGACAGGTTGTCGGTGATGAAGCCTCCCAGCGTAGGCCCGATAACGGATGAAAGGCCGAACACCGCCGACATGAAACCGGCGTACTTGCCGCGCTCCGAAGGAGGGAACAGATCGCCGATAGTGATGAATGCCAGCCCCATGATGGCTCCCGCGCCGATGCCCTGAAACGCACGGAACCCGATGAGCTGAGCCATGTCCTGGCTAGCGCCGCACATCGCCGAGCCCGCCAGGAAGATTACGATGCCGACGACGAGGAACCACTTGCGCCCATATATATCGCTGAGCTTGCCGGCGATGAGCACTGTAACGGTAGCGGCTATCATGTAGGCAGTGACTACCCATGTGTACTGGGTGAATCCGCCGAGGTCGACGACGATGCGCGGTATAGCCGTACCGACTATGGTCTGGTCGAGCGATGACAGGAACATGGCCAGCATGATGCCGGCCATAGTGAGTACCACCTGCCGTTTCGGCATATCGCGATGTCCCGCACTCTTATTATCTCTATTAATGGTGCTCTCTTCTGCTTTCTTCATCCGACACCGATATTATTTTATTTTTGAGCCTATTGCGGCCAGCTTGCCCAGCGCCGACGACAACTCCTCTATATCTTTGTCATCTAAAACAGCGAGGCTTTTCTTTATACTGGTTTTAATAATCGTATCGCACTGTCTTATAACGCTTCTGCCCCTGTCCGTGAGCACAACGTTAATCACACGACGATCGTCTTCATCGACGATTCTTTCCACCATACCCAAGCTCACCAGCTTATCGACGATATGAGTCATCTGCGGTCTGGATATGAACTGCTTATCGCCGATAGCGGAGACCGACAGCCTCTCATGATCCTCAAGCATCCTCATGACCATAATATGCGGATGTGACAGACCTTCGGCCACCCGATCGAAATCAATATTGCGGAAGCTCCTGCGAAACAGAGGAAGAACTACAAGTATGTTGTCGACTATACTATCTAATTCGCTATCTCTCATTGTCATAGATGATCGAAACTTATAGTTTATTTCGTTAATAATTAACAAAATTAACTATATAATCACAAAGCGCTTCTGTCAATGGATTTTTGCTTCTTGTGGCCATCGACTACTTCCCATCGTAGACGGGGGTGCACCAGCTCATGTATTTCTTGTTCTTGCCAAGTATTACATCGAAATACATAGCTTGGAGCTTTTTAGTCGTCTTGCCGATGGAGCCTTTGCCGACCTTGCGCCCCTCGACTTCGATGATGGGGGTCACATGAGCTGCCGTGCCGGTCATAAAGCACTCGTCAGCGGTGTAGATCTCTTTGGGATCGATGGAACGCTCCACGGTATCGATGCCGAACTCTTTCTTCGCCAGCTTCATGATCGTGTCACGTGTGATGCCGACAAGTATGTCATCGGACTTGGGCGGCGTCACCAGCTTGCCGTCGATTACTAAGAAGATGTTCTCGCCGCTGCCCTCGCAGACATGTCCTTCATGCGTGAGAAAGATGGCCTCGTCGAAACCCCGCTCGTACGCCTCTGTCTTAGCCAGGGCGCTGTTGACATAGATGCCGTTTATCTTGGCCCTGATCGGTATCATATCGCTGCTCACCCTGCGCCACGACGCGATGCAGCATTTCGCACCCTTCTCTATATCCAGATAGGCCCCGAAAGGCATGGCGAACATAGCGAACCCGGGCTCCAGATTATGCAGCCTGACGCCGACCTGCTCCGTCTTCTTATAAGCGATCGGGCGTATATATGTATCCTCGCGGCAGCCGCAGCGCCGCACCAGCTCAACGCTGAGACCGCACATTTCGTCGATGCTGTACGGCAGATCTATCTTCAAAACTTTACAACTATCGAGCAGCCGTTTGTAATGTTCTTTAATGCGGAATATATACATCTGTCCCTGCTCTTTGTTCCAGTTGCCGCGTATGCCTTCGAAACAGGCTGTACCGTAGTTGAAGGCATGAGTCATGACCCCGACTTTCGCCTTGGCAAGCGGGGTGAATTTACCGTCGAAGAAAGTATAGGAAGGCATTTTGTACTCCTTGCAATTGCAGACTGCGCCTAATTATATAACTTAAATAGACGCGGTGACAAGGTTGAAAAATGGTGTTATCAATAAAAACCGAGAATGATTAACGCGGGTTACGCGCCGTTGGACAAGCTTCCGCAGGGAAACGACTACTTATGTTTCTTTGAACTTTAAAGCCACCGAATTGATGCAGTAGCGTTTGCCTGTGGGCTGAGGGCCGTCATCGAACACGTGTCCAAGGTGCGCCCCGCACTTTCTGCAGCGAACCTCCACCCTCTCCATGCCTTCCGATTTGTCCGGGCGCGTATCAACAACACGATCGCCGATAGTGGAATGGAAGCTAGGCCAGCCCGTTCCCGAGTCGAATTTGGCATGCGAACTAAACAAGTCAGTTCCGCAACAAATGCACTGATAGACGCCCTCATCTTTGAAATCGTGGTACTTGCCGGAGAACGGTCTCTCGGTTTTCCCGCGCCTGGTAACCACGTATTGCTCGGTAGTAAGCACTTGCCGCCACTGATCGTCGGCCACACGGGAATATTGTATATCCTGATACTGAAGCTCATGTTCCTCGTTCATTACACCCACTTCCTCCACGGCACACACGGGCCGCTCTCGCGATCCTCAACCCCCTCGGCCGAAAAGATAACTGAAAACCATGGCGCACCCCCCGCTCGTTTATATTTTATTACATAAATTGATAATAATGGCAAGCGGAGGCTTTGTATGTGACTTTTGTTCCATTGCAAGAAATTGGGCTTGACAAGCCATAGAGCAAGCCGATATAAATAACACAGTAGACTACCAAATATGGATTATACGGAAAATATAACGTTCGAATTGAAAGTTGGTTGGATTACACGCATCATCCAATTCTTCTATATTCTCCACGCAACAGAGAAAAGGCTGCCATTGCTCGCTAATCTGGCATATATTATCATTCTGCGGCTCAATGTAGATAATCCCTTTATCAGTAGTATTAAAAGCTACTATAGTGTGTGCAGATGTTCTGTAAACTCCGACTTCAAGTACGACAGAGGATACCATTACTGCTGCACACCTTAGACCTTGGTCATTAGCATTTTCTCTTACTGTCATTGAGTAATGGTAGCACATAAAGTCTGGCGCACTATAAGGGATCTCATTGGTTTTATCATCCGCAAGGAACCCAATGAGTTCGTCATACGACGGGTCTCTGAGATTGTCATATCCTCTATCAGGCTCGTCATCATATATGAACTCTCCTTTATATGCAAATACGCCATCCTCCCAGCATTCACCAAGTGTTATTTTCATTGAACTACCATAATCTTCCAAGGTCATAAAGCAATTATCATCACAACAGCCTGCTTTTTCCGGCCCCTTCGGTGTCGGAGTAGGTGTAGGAGTCGGGGACGGCGTTGGCGTCGGTGTGGGTGTCGGGAGTTCCATAAAATAAGCACTCAGGTTTTTATCGGAATCCATCCGTATATAAACCGGATTCTCACTAACGTTATAAAACCCCTCCCAACGATCGAACTCCCAACCGGACGCCGGGATGGCAGCCACTGAAATTACCTCTCCATCCTTATATTCCCCTGAAGAAGGTAATACGACTCCCTGACCGCTGACGCTGGTATTCAAATGATAGGTTTCTGGCTCACAGGCAATTGTGGAAACAAGAGTGACACTTAGGAGCACTATGAAAAATATACTTGTTAGTCGCATGAAGATTCTTCTAAAATAAGTAAATATTTAATATAAATATCGGGAAAATACTATGTCGTTGATGGAACTTTGTCAATCGGCTTTTCATGTGTTTCAAATCCTGAATTTTATGATGTAGGCTAAGGGTTGCTCCCTGTTTTGGTGTTGACATACCACAGTCCTCATGACCCTGCGCACGCTGAGTACGATACGATCAATATCAACGAGACGATATGTCAAGCTAGAGGAGTGTTTTGATTCTTCTGTTTCTTCATCTCGGACTTTCCTCTGAAGAATATGTATACCCCCGCGATGGCCATTAATAGACAAGTTATTACTACAATAAAAGAAACAAGACCTACTTCATAACGCTCGACCATCAGAGAAGAAAACGACAACATGAGACAAGTAACAAAGAGCATTGCTCCTAAAAAGAACAAAACGATGCCACTAATCTTTTTCCTATATCCTCTTGGATAAGTTGCCAAAACTATTCCGATTGTGAATCGTCCGCTTCGTGGAGATTCCTTTGCATCGTTTCTCTGTTCTTACCCACGACGTACAGAATTGCCCCTGTCAGTACGGAAATGAAACCGGTTGGTGCTATCAAATAATTAACAAACCATATCAGTATGCCTGCTAAATCTTCATTAAAAATACCCCTATTTATGATAAATAGAATGAGGCTGACGAGAAGCTCCACTACTCCTATACAGAAAAAAACGATGCCTGTAACTGTCATCCCACTTCTTTCTGGCTTAGCTTTTCTCGCGTGTTTGGCCGCCATTATCTGTCCTTCAGGATCTCGAAGAGAGAATGATTACTCCTGCTTGTCTTTTTTGGGTGGTCTTAATAATATATATGCCAGTCAATCCTATCACTAATAAAATGATCTCAGTAGTTTTCATACCGTATCCGCCTACATGATTTGCTAATCTGAAACTACGGCCTATTCATGTCATCTCTGCTCTCTTAACAAGACTCTATTAGGTCTATTGGTATATATAAGATAGTATTACTTTAATGTGGATAGCGTAATATGTCAACATATGTTAATGGCTATTTCAATTGTGAACTGCCTTCTACGATTCCCCGCTTCGAGAGAAGATTGAAGGAAATATCCTCTTTATTTTTGACTATAGCACAAACTGATATGAGTACAATAAATGACAACTTACCAAATACGGATTATACGGAAGATATAGCCTGGCTGGTTAACAATAGGTATATCGCAAAGGTTATACAATTCTTCTATGTTCTCACCACAACACATAGAAGGCTGTGTTGTTTGCTCTCCAATTAGACATATACGGTCAGTCTGCGGATCAATATAGATGATCCCTCTATCCGTAGTATTGAAAGCCGAAATAGCATGTGAATTATAGCCGCTACTTCCTATTAGCACAGAATTTGTTTCTACAAAGGCACATCGCCAACCTTGCTTGTTCGCGTTTTCTCTCAATGTCAACGAGAATTGAAGGCACACGAAATCCGGGAAACTATATGTAATCTCATTGGTCTTATCAGTCGCTAAAAATCCTATAAGTTCGGCATACGACGGGTCTCTGAGATTCCTATAACCTCTATCAGGCTCATCCTCATAGATAAACTCCCCGGAATATACAAACACATTATCCTCCCAGCTTACACCGCACGCCATCACCATAGAGCTTCCGGCAAATTCAAATGTCTTACAGCAATAAGAACCACACAGGTCTGGACTCCATGGAACCGGAGTGGGAGTTGGTGCACTGGTTGAAGTAGCTATAGGGGTCGGTGTTGGGGTAGGTGTAAACGTTTGAGTAGGAATGGGTGTTGCCGTTGGAGTAGGTGTCGGGAGTTCTGTAAAATAAGCATTCAGTGTCTTATCGGAATTCATTCGTATATAAACCGGATTCTCGCTGCCATTAAAGAATCCCTCCCAGCGATCAAACTCCCAACCGGACGCTGGGCTCGCAGTTATTGCAACTACTTCTCCATCATCATATGTCCCTGAAGAAGGCGATATTACTCCCTGCCCGTCTGTCGTAGTGTATAGACTGTAGGTTTCTGTCTCACAGGCAATTGTAGAAGCCAGAATAACACTTAGGAGCACTATTACAAATATACTTTTTAGTCGCATACTGGATCTTTATTGAAGTATTGCTATTAGTAGTTAATATAGAGGAAATACTAGTTCGTTGTTCGAACTTTGTCAATCAGTCTTACTGCATTTCAAGGCCTGAGCTCCATAAGGCGGGGTAACGGTTGCTCCCTATTTTATTGTTGACATCACACAACCCTGTATGTTAATATAGCACCCACTATGACAATTCTATAATGCCCCATTGAGGTATTAGTGAATTGGGTTTCGAGAAAGGCAAACCCCGAGGAATCGGGGGGCGCAAAGCCGCAGGTCCTGGGATAGAGGAAGAAGGATGGCTGGGCTGCCGAAGACAGGTTGGGTATTTGTAAGCTTTTCTCTGAACTGAGAGAAGCTTTTTATTTTACAACGGTAACTATTTAGTCTCAGAACGGTTACCAAGATGAGCAGCTTTAAAGAAGATGAGCCATGAGTGAAGAACAAAGAAAACCAACTTAAAAATGGTATCAAAAACGTTTAACGTTAATTGCGATATTTGCTGTTGTTTGTGTAGTAGCTTTCTTAGGAATTGTGATGTCAATACCAGGAACTAGTAAACCTAGCCCAGGAGGAAACTACTATGCCACTAGAAGAGAAATACGATCAGCGGTAATAGCTTATATGAATAATAATTATGGAGAACTGCCCATAATTAACGGTACTATAACAATAAACGACTCGGATTATCATATCATTGATATCTGTGCGCTTCTAACTTCAAAAGGCGGTGATCTTAATTACGTTCCTGATGGCTGCGCCAGCGTTAACAACTCAGATAACGATAACTGTGACGCAGGTTGCAGCGGATGTAATGCTAATTACAATTACATTTGGGCAATTGATACTAATGGTAGCGTATATTCTACCTGCATAGGTGAGGATTGCGAAGCCAATAGCGAGAATTGGTATCAAGGCGTATTCCCGTGATTTCTTTAAAAAGGCAATCTCTCTTATATCACAGGCAAATATCCCAAGGAGGCATTTAATGAAGAGGCTATTGTTTGCAGTTTTGACTCTCATTCTGATTGTAAGCTCTATAGCCGTGGCGGTTTCAATTCCCTTGGCAAATCCTCAAAGCGCTGCGGCTGAAGAGCCTGAGTCAGGCGTAATTGTTCTCAATCAGTATACGGAAGCCGAATATACGGGGAACTCATCGATAGATGAGGAAACCGGGCAAACAGTTTACGAATATCGGGCTAACATAAGTTCTGTGCCTCTGTATCTGCCTGATCTGCAAACGAGGATCGATCCAAGATTCCATTGGAATCCGGGTACAGGAACCTGGCAATCAGGCGCCAACATTTTTGATTTAATAGTCAACGGGTCTCAGGTTACCGCATTCCAAGACGGAGAGGAGTTCCAATGGGACCCCATAGTGTATATCGGAGGCCAGGTTATCGAAGCTCCCGATAATCCAAAGTTGATAGCTATCGACCCAACTAACGAGAACTATCAGAACAACATCCTGGAATGGGATTACGATGTATGTATAAGACAGCTCAGATTAACTGAGGGGCAGCTGGTTGAGAACTACATCTTCAACGAAGACCCCTGTGCCGATGTGAGAATCGACTCCAATGCATATAAAACTCCCAACTTCATATGGCTGAGAGACCCGTACGGATATGATGCCGGTCTTAATCCGATTAAGGTTATAGTTGACGATAACGGCAAGACGGTGAACGCATCTGAGTTCGCCGATGCAATCTATCCGGTTGTTGTAGACGACAGCATAGGCGGCACTGATTACGGATCTCTGTATTGCATGGGCTCATCCTATGGGGATGTATGGTCCCGTGCAACCGCTGATGAAAACACCAACTTTCAAGGAAGAAACTGGATAGGACAAGCTCTTATTGATGGAACCTATTTTGTAGAAAGAAACTTTCTTTACTATGACACATCATCTATTTCCACTAGCGCTACCATCACTTCTGCACAGATTAGTCTGTTAGGCAATAACGATACCTCAGCAACGGATTTCAACATAGTAGTCCAGACCGGCATGCCCTCTCATCCTGAGCAGCCTCTATCATTAAATGACTACTACAAAGGCTATTACAGCGGCAACGGCGGGCAGTTAGGAACCGGCAGTTTCAGTGGAAGCGGATACAACTACATTAGTCTGAATCCCACCTGGGTGCAAAAAGGTGTCTGGACAAAGTTATGTTTGAGAAGCAGCAGGGACATTGCCGGCACCCAACCATCCGGTGATGAGTTCATAATCATAATGCCAAGTACCACGCTCACTATCACTTTCATCTCTTGTCTTCCCCTTATAACACCTCAGTCGCCGAGTCCGTCGAGCAGCGCGCTTGGTATCTCCGTAAATGCTGATCTCAGCTGGTACGGGAACGCTGATTCCTATGAGGTTTATTTCAGTACTTATTACCAACCCTCTTACTATTACTACACAACGGTAACAAGTGCTTCTTGCTCATTAGATACATTATCAGAATACACCCACTATTACTGGCAGATAAAAGCTATCAGGAACTGTGACTCAAGCTACGTCTGGGGGCCGGTATGGGAATTCGAAACCGGCGCCGCTCCGTGCACCAATCCCGGCGCATTCGACCTTGCCAGCCCATCCAATGGCGCCCCTACTACTATCAACCCATATCTGGACTGGTCCGATTCTTCTGGTGTCAGTTATTATAATGTATATATCGACACTCATATTTATCCAGACTCTAAGTACACTAGTACAGAGTATTGGAACAGCGAACTCTATCCATCGCTAGCTTATGGCACGCTCTACTACTGGAGAGTTGAAGCGGTCCATAACTGCGGTTCCTCTACATCTTCAACATGGTCTTATTCAACACGTACCTTCACTACGGAAAGCGCCCCGCCTACTTACACCTTGACTACAGGCGTATCGTCGGGCAGCGGGTGGGTTTCTCCCTCTTCCGGCAGTACCTATGACGCCAACACAGTTGTAGAGGTCACTGCCCATCCGACATCAGGCTGGTCCTTTGCCGGCTGGTCCGGCGCCGCCTCAGGCACCTCCAACCCAGTGTATATAACCATGAACAGTAACAAAGCCGTCTACGCTACCTTTACTCAAAACCCAATATATTACACACTTACTACTTCAGTTGTAGGTAGCGGCTCGATTACTCCCGCCCCCGGTACCCATACCTATACCATCGGCACTCCCGTAACGTTAACCGCGACCCCAGCCGACGGCTGGACCTTCTCCAGCTGGTCGGGTTCTCTCTCAGGCACCACCAACCCTACCTCCATCAACATGAACGGCAATAAGGCAGTTACCGCTACCTTTACTTACGAGCCCTGGTCATTTGCGATTATCACCGACCTGCATGTTGGAGAGTCGGGTAATATTCTCAGTGGAGTTACTAATTATGGCGGAACTGGTTGGGACGACGGTGATACGGGTGAAGAAAACAACATAACCAATAAACTAAGTCTAACCGTCTATGAAATCAATCAGAATATTGAGCAATACAAAATCAAATTCGTGGTGATTCTGGGTGATATAACGGATAGCGCAGAGACCTCCGAAATCCTTAAAGCAAAATCCATCCTAAGTAACCTCAATGTCCCATGGATACCTTTGATAGGTAATCATGACGTATGGCCTTATTCCTCAGGAGTTCCAGAGGCACAAAATCCAATAGACGCCGATAATAACGCTGTTGATTATTGGATTTATTCGAAGTTAATTGGGCCGCAGTATAATAATCTATCTTCCACCTACAATTGGAATTGGACTATATCTGACCCAGTTCAGGAAACCGCAAGCGGTCCGAAGTGGTGTTTCACAAATCTGGCCTTCGATTACAGGGGATATCATTTCATCGGATCGGACTTTAACGACAGAGATCAGGCTCCGTTAAATAATCCAGGCGTATCATCGCAAGCAAAGCTGAATGATTTTGTAGATTACATCGACTCCTCTGTAAAAGCTACCTGGCCTTGGTTCAAGACCCAATTTGACATTTATTTCTATCCAATACACATCCCACTTTATAGAGATGTAATATTGCTCTCGCATCACCCTATGTATCAATACTATGGGTACGGATTCAGCAATGAAGACTTAAAGACAATGGCCACCTTCCTCAATCAACCTGATTACAATCCTAGAAATAATAGTGTAGCATTCCAGTTCTATGGTCACTTACATGGAGTAAACACAGGCATAACTTTTACGGATTGGGACAAGGAGACCCCGTTCGGCTTTCAAGCTGTGCAAACAAGTGAAAATAAGGGGCTTCCTAACGCAAGGATAGTTCAAATCAGTACCCCTGGCTCAATTGATTGGACTCAGATAATATCTTTCTGGGATCAAATATTTAACACAGATTGCCCCGTTGACATGATCATCACCGATCCGGATGGTCTTACTATAAGCAAAGAAATAAATCAAATACCCGGCGCGATATATAGCGAAGAAGATAATGATGGAGATGGAGTACTGGATGACTCGGTCCTGATAAAGGATAGAAAAACAGGCAACTATTCGATCCAGGTTATAGCAGCACCGAACGCAAGCCCCTCGGACATTTACACGCTGATCACGTCTCAGAATGAGGATAATAGGGGATTTACTACTATCGTGCTAGCGGAGAATGTCTCTATCGAAAACATCCCTGCAGAGCCATATACGTATGAATACAAACAAAGAATAACAACAACACTGAATTACAGCGGCGATACAAGCGGCTACAGGTTTGACTCTGTCGGTGTAAACGCTGTCCTGACTACAGAGGTAGGAAGTCCCATACTGGAGAAAACCGTCAACTTCACGATTGGAAATCAATCGGCGTCGGCCGTAACCGATTCCAACGGTGTAGCAACTGCTTCCCTAACGCTCAATCAAACCCCAAGCGAGTTCTACTATATCGAATATGGCTTTGATGGCGATATGGACTACCTGCCTTTCTATGATAGCCGACCATTTGAAATCATGAACAGGCTGCCAGTAGCTGATGCCGGAGGCCCGTACACTGGAAATGAAGGATCTTCAATAATCTTTAACGGCAGCAGCTCATATGATCTCGATAGCACAATTATCAGCTATGAATGGGACTTCGGAGACGGCTCATCGTCAATTACAGGTACTGCCATTCCAACTCACACATACATAGATAATGGTACATATAATGTGACTCTCATTGTCACAGATGACTATGGATTAACAAACACATCAGTAACGACATCCGATATAAGCAATGTCGCGCCTACAGTCAATGCGGGACCTGATATAGCAAGTGTGCTCATTGGCTCAAGCGTAAGCTTCAACGGCAGTTTCACCGACCCGGGAACTTTAGATACCCATACTATCGCATGGGACTTCGGGGATGGTACAGCTACAGTCACAGACACGCTTACACCATCTCACGTATATAGTGTTGGTGGCGACTATACGGTAACGCTAACGGTAACCGACGACGACGGTGGCACGGGAACCGATACCGTAGCTATTAATGTGAATGTGCCGCCGGTTGCCAATCCCGGCGGGCCATACACGGCTGATGAAGGTTCGCCGATCACATTCAACGGCTCCACTTCATACGATCCCGACGGAACAATCGTAAGCTACGAATTGGACTTCGGAGACGGCTCATCAACAGGGACAGGGCCTGCGCCAACTCATGCATATGGTGACAACGGCACATACACAGTCACGCTCACTGTCACCGATAATAACGGCGCAACCGGCACTGTTGCAACCACTACGACAATAGCCAATGTCGCGCCTGCGGTGAACGCGGGGCCGGATGTAGCAAGCGTGCTCATCGGCTCAAGCGTGAGATTCAATGGCAGCTTCACCGACCCGGGATGGCTCGATACCCATACCATCGCATGGGATTTCGGCGACGGCACATCTACGGTCACCGGTACGCTGACGCCGTCTCATACATACTCTTCCGACGGGGGCTACACAGTAACGTTGACCGTCACGGATGATGACGGCGGCATCGGCACTGATACGCTTACCGTTCACGTAAACAATGCGCCAGTCCCCGACACCGGAGGACCTTACGCCGGAAATGAAGGCTCTGTAATTGCGTTTAACGGCAGCACGTCCTACGACCCTGACGGGATTATAACTATCTACAGTTGGAATTTCGGCGACGGCACCCCGCTGGTCGCGGGCAATGCAACTCCGACTCATGTATATGGAGACAACGGTACATACACGGTCACACTTACCGTCACCGATAATAATGGCGCAGTCAGTACCGCCGCAACCACCGCGACAATAGCCAATGTCGCTCCTATAGTAAACGCGGGACCGGACATGGAGGATGTGCCCATAGGTTCAATCATCAACTTCAACGGCAGCTTCACCGATCCCGGTTGGCTCGATACCCATACCATCGCATGGGACTTTGGCGACGAAACGCCTGTGGTAATGGGAACATTAACGCCGTCTCACGCCTATGCTTCGGGCGGTGACTATATAGTAACGTTAACAGTGACCGATGACGATGGAGGCATAGGAACCGATACCGCGGCTATTAACGTCAACGTGCCGCCGGTTTCCAATCCCGGCGGGCCGTACACAGGCAATGAAGGCTCTCCGATCACCTTCAACGGCTCCGCCTCGTACGATACCGACGGAATGATCGTAAGCTATGAATGGGACCTTGATAACGACGGCGAATACGATGACGCTACAGGCGCGACGCCGTCGTTCACGTGGAACGACGACTACAGCGGCATCGTCGGACTCAGGGTGACCGATGATGCCGGTGAGGCTACTGCGGCCGCGACGACCGTGACCGTTAATAACGTCGCGCCGACGGTCGACGCGGGCGCGAATGTGGAGTACGTGCTATCAGGTTCGCCCGTAAGCTTCAGCGGCGGCTTCACCGACCCGGGAACGGGCGATACTCATACCATAGAATGGAACTTCGGCGACGGAACTCCGATAGTAACAGGTACTCTGACTCCGACTCACACATACACCTCCGGCGGTGATTATACGGTAACTCTAACCGTCACCGACGATGACGGCGGAGTCGGCAGCGATACCATAACCGTTCACGTCAACGCCGCGCCCATCGCAAATCCAGCCGGCCCGTACACGGGAGACGAGGGCGCGGCGATAACCTTCGACGGTTCCGCTTCATACGATCCCGACGGAACGATCGTAAGCTATGAATGGGACCTCGACGACGACGGCGACTTCTCCGATGCTCAAGGAGCGATAATACAGAACACCTGGCCAGATGATTACAGCGGCAACATCGGCCTGAAAGTAACCGATGATGAGGGTGCGACCGGTTTCGCTACAACGACAGTGACTATTAACAATGTCGCGCCGATAGCAGAGGCGGGCCCGGATCAGAATGCAGAGTGCTGCGTCACCGAGGTAGCTTTCAGCGGAAGCTTCACCGATCCCGGCATCCCGGATACGCATACCGTCAACTGGGACTTTGGAGACGGGGCTACAGCCTCGGGCACATTATCTCCCACGCATACATACTGCGATCCCGGCGTTTACACCGTTACGCTGACAGTAACCGACGACGACGGCGGCATCGGTACCTACACTATGTCTGTTGCCGTAACAGATACGATATCGCCCGAGGTGAGCATTGCTTCGCCGGAGGACAGCCGCATCTACATCAACACCCAGGGGCCGATAGCTATAACCTACACGGCCGTCGATACCTGCGATCAGACACCGGATGTAGTAACCACGCTCGATGGTGACGCCATTGATGGTGATAGCATCGACCCGAGCGTTCTGGAGTTAGGGGGACATACCCTGACTGTAATAGTCACCGACAGCTCCGGCAATGTCGCAACGGCATCGGCCACATTTATAATCAAGCCGCAGTTAACGGCATGGGGAAGGACCTGGGGCTTCCTCGAGTGGTCTACATGCGGACATCCCACAACTCCGGCCGACTTTTTCGGCAGTTATTCGTATCCGCTTGAAACTGCAAACGATTCTATTTACTCCTGGATCAATACCGATGATTCCAGCTACTGGCGGCATACTGGTTATCAATCTCTACCGGTACCATGGGAGCAGTCTCAACTCTTCGTATATAAGATAACCCAGGATAGATCCAGTATCTCAAACCTCTCGATCACGTGGACGGGACATGGCGGCAACGGCGACCTGATATACCATACCAGGCTCAAGATATGGAATTACCAGACAGGCTCGTGGTGTACGCTCGTCGATGTGACCAGCCCGGGCAGCAAGACCTTCCAGACATATGACCGCGGTATAACAACTAACGCAGCGGACTTTATCGAAGCCGGCACGGGCAACGTTAGCATACTTGTTACAGCAGACGATGACGGGCGAGGACTGACCGAGGACACCGAGGGGATATTCACCGATTACATAGCATTGAACGCAAATGCCGCGCATACTCCGTCGTCTCCATTAACAACGACATATACCTTCTCCAGCGGCGGAGACACTAATAAGTGGTGCTGGGAGGGACATGTGCACATGATAGACTGGAACAGCGGCCATCCTGTCAGCCCGGCTGATTTTGCCAATTCATACGGCTATGCCGCGGGCGGCTCATCCGCCTACTCCGCGCTCGCCGCCTCCGATGATTCGCGGTGGAAATCGGACATCTCTCATGACCTGGGATGTTGCTCATTTGATAGGAACTGCGAGCTTTTCAAGTTTAACATCACAGAGAACTCATCATCCATTACCAACATCGGCCTCAAGTGGGAGGGACATGGCACTACAGGCGAGACGATTTACTATACTACTCTCAAGATATGGAACCCCTCAAGCGGCGCGTGGGAACAGCTTCATAATCAGCAAAATACAACCAGCGACGTGACCTGGATCGATAACATCGCCGGCGATTGCTCGGACTACATCGATGCAACCGGAAACCTGTATGTCCTTGCCAGCTCACAGAGGAGCGGCCTCCCCGGCAACTGTGGCATATGGACGGATTATATTGAAGTAACTATCACTCAATGAATAAAAGAACTCGGTGAGTTGTAAGAAAAATGAAGGAGCCCCTGGGCTTAATAAACTCAGGGGCTCCCAATTTATAACAAACATTAATAGCAGCGAACACAGCGATCAAATCGCAATGTGAGGATATTTGCTAGGCCAGACCCTGAGCGGGTCTCATTTTATTCAGGTAATAGGCGGCTTCTTCGGCCAGTTCATTGATAAGCTTTTTCACGGAGACGATCTCTTTGCATCTATAGGCGTTCTCTCCGGCGAAGGCGAAGGCATCCTCAAGATGACCCTCCGCCGCACGCAGCAGCACCTTGGCGATGCAATACGGAGCCGTCCGCGGATCGCAGCTCTTCAAACACCTGTAGGCGCATTTGAAAGGCACCGTCTCTCCCCGCTTGATCTTCTCAACGAAGGCGTTATTGATAACCCGGCCGGGCATTCCCACCGGGCTTTTGATTATAGTGATATCTTCCTTCTTGGAATTGATATAGGCCATCTTGAAATTGGGGTGCACATCGCATTCGTCCGTACAAACAAACCGGGTAGCCATCTGAACGCCGGAGGCCCCCAAGCTAAGAACGCGCGCGATATCCTTGCCGTCGAATATGCCGCCCGCGGCAATTACCGGTATGGGGTGGTCGAATGAATTTGCCACCTCGATTACCTCGGCAAGTATCTCATCGAGATCGCGAGCTTTTCCGCTCACCAGTTCATCATAATCGAACCCCAGATGGCCGCCGGCCTTGGCCCCCTCCACAACAACGGCGTCCGGCTTCTTGTTGTACTGTTTCCACTTCCTGCAGATGATGCTGAACGCCCTCGCCGAAGATACGATAGGCACCAGTTTGCTCGCGTGTCCGGCGGCAATAAGCGGCATATCGAGGGGCAGCCCCGCCCCACAGATTATCATGTCCGTCCCCTCTTCCGCGGCGGTCTTGACCAGGTTCTCATAGTTGGAAAGCGCGTGCAACACGTTCACGCCGATAACGCCATCGGTCATCTTTTTGGATTTTCTTATCTCGTTTCGCAGCGCTTCTTCATTAACCTTAACAAATTCCGACCCGGGACGATTCTCAAAATCCCCCAGCCCGACGGTGGAGATGACCCCCACACAGCCCTCTTTGGCCACGGCGGCGGCCAGGTTGGCCTTGGAGACCCTTACCCCCATTCCACCCTGAATGAAGGGAGGATTGATCTCCAAACCGCCGATTATTAGTGATGGCAATTTATATTTACGCATAAATTTATGAGGTGCCCTCTGAATTTCCTTGAGGAAGTATAACGCCGTGAACCGAGTATATCAATACGTTTCTAATACTGTGTTTCCTTTTCCCCGCATCAAACGCCCGCCCTGAAAATCCGTGGGTGATATCCTTTACCGCCGATAATCGAAAGCGCGCCCCTCGCTTCAGTCCCTTCTCCTTCTTAAAAGAATATTCCACCTCTCATTTTATACTGTTTCACAGAAATTTAATACCTTTTTGGAACCTAAAAGCATATATGCATTCTATATAGTTGGAAGTAAACTCGGGGTAAAGAGAATACGGATTATTGTATAGACAATGGTGCAGTTGATGAATCATCGACAATCATAAACTGATGTTTTCAGGATCTCGATAACAAAAGGCTATTGACATGAGGCCGTCTAATGGGTTATACGTGATTAACCACCACAAAATCGACGGAGGGAACCCGATATGTTGAAAGAATACGACCGTACCGGCAAGGTTGCGATAGTCACCGGCGCGATTTGAGATAAAAGTCGCATACAGAGAACGAGTTGTGACCGCAGAATAACATTCGGACATCCTGAAAGAATCGATAAAGGAGAGATACATGTCAAACACTATTAAGAATCTAAAAGAAGCGTTCGCCGGGGAGAGCCAGGCCAACCGCAAGTACCTGTTCTTCGCCGAGAAAGCCGAGCAGGAGGGATATAAGCGCGTGGCGAGGCTGTTCCGCGCCGCGGCCGCGGCCGAGACCGTTCACGCCAGAAATCACCTGCGAGAAATGCAGGTCATCGGCTCGACCGCCGAAAACCTGAAGGTCGCTGTGGCTGGCGAGCTGCACGAGTTCACCGAGATGTACCCGCAGTTCATAAAGCAGGCGGAATCCGAGGAACAGGCAAAGGCCAAACACAGCTTCGATATCGCCAACAAGGTGGAAAAGATACACCACGGACTGTTCGAAGCGGCCCTGGCGGCGCTCGATAAAGAAAAGGGCCAGGATGGAGAGACCTTCCATGTCTGCAGGGTCTGCGGATATACCGTGGAGGGAGAGGCGCCGGATAAGTGTCCCGTCTGCGGCGCAACGAAGAAGGCCTTCGATCCCGTCGAGTAAAAATACCATAAACGGCCCCATCGGTGAATGCCATAAGGAGGAGTGAAAAATGAGAATATGCTTAGTGGCGGTTGCACAGTCGGTCCCCGGCTTCAACGAAATCCTGTTCGACGTGATTAAGAAGGGCTCCATGAAGGCGCTGAGGCCGGACACCGAGGTTGTCATGCGGCCCCTCGAGGTGGGTCTTGCCGATCCAAATGATTTCGTCAATCATTACTACTCCTTCCTAAACTCCGCCAGCATAGTTGAGACCATCATACAAGCGGAACGTGAAGGCTTCGATGCAGTTGCGCTCGGCTGTTTCGGAGATACCGGCGTGGATCAAGCACGAGCCGCCGTCGATATACCCGTCATTGGTCCGGCGGAATCTACGATGATGCTCGCCTGCCAGATGGGCCGCAGGTTCGGCATCGTATGCGCCAACCTGCCGGGGCTGCCTGCCGACCATTGGGAACAGGTGCGCTACCACGGTCTGACCGAGCGGCTGATCCCGAACGGCATCCGGCCGGACATACATGAATTCGCCGACACGTGGAGCAAGAGCTTCGCCGACCCAAAATTCGCCGCCGACGGCGTGGCCGAGCGGGCGCGGGAGATGGTAGCCGACGGTGCCGATGTGGTCATCATCGGATGCTGCGGCATCGGCCCGTTCTGCAGCCAGGCCGGTCTGCACAGTATACGTGTCGGCGACAGGAACATCCCTATCCTCGACGCACAGCTCGTGGCGCTCAAGACCGCTGAGATGGCCGTCGACCTCAAGAACAGCTCGGGTATGCCGTTCACCAGCCTGCCGCGGCCGTCTAAAGAGGACTTCGGCCGGGTCAGGGACAGATTCGGTCTGCCGGGTTATAATTAGAATTGATTTTACGCGATATTATTGAAGAGGGGCAGACGTGAAGAATCTAAAGAGAGAGAGACCGGGCAAGACAGAACACTACCTTAACAGAGCTAAAGTCGCCGCGGAGCGCAGCACCTGCCTGAGAAGGAAAGTCGGGGCGGTGATAATCAAGAACGACGCGGAGGTCAGTTCAGGCTACGTCGGCTCGCCGCGAGACACCGAGAACTGCATCGATTTGGGCACCTGTATCCGCATCGAGATGGGGACGCCTTCGGGCGAGCGATACGAACTGTGCCGCAGCGTCCACGCCGAGCAAAACGCCATCATCAACGCGGCGCGCACCGGCGCCAACGTGATGGACGGCGACATGTACATCTCCAGCGAACTTATCGGAGCCGCCTACACGGAGAGCCCTAAGAAGATGCGGCAGACCAACCGCCCGTGCGCCCTGTGTATGAAGGAAATACTTAACGCAGGCTTAACGAAAGTGTACATGCGTGACGAGATCAGCGGCGAGGTGATGACCTACACCATGCCGCAGCTCAAGCGCATACTTGAATCGGAGTTCAAGAGGATGGGAGGAACGCGCAGGATATCACGAAAGTCGGGCAAATAGCCGGTCAGGACGCATCCTCCCTGGATCGAGAGCTTACCAACCACCATACGCCGACAGCCGCCAGTCCCACGCCGGACGCGATCAGCAAATACATGTACATATCCTGCATGTTGCCCACAAAGCTGTCAGCAGCGTTGATGGCAACCTCCTCGGCTTTTTCTAACATCACCGCCTCAACGCCTTGATATCCGGAGGTATCTATAGCGCTCCGCATCTCCGCCTCGCCCCACTGCCCCCAGGTCAGCATCACCCCCAAGAACAGAATAAGCGACACGAAGAACAGGATAACGAGCGGTCCCGCCGCACGGGTCTTCCAGCCGCGCCCGCCCAGGAAACCGATACCGATAAGCAGCAGGAACGGCACCAGCCACAGCACCCACAGCAGAGACCTGCCCACACTTATCCAGTGACGCGCGTCATCGAAATCCTGAGCGTCCTGCGAATTATCGAACATGGCGTTGCGCAGATCGTCCTGATCGAACACATAGCCGTCATGAATGTAACCGCGGGCATCGTCGAGCTTCTCCTCGGCATCCGCGTCCAGCTCATCGCGCATATCGGCATCAGTGAAGCTCCAGCCATCACCGATCCAATCACGCGCGTCATTAAGATACGCTTCGTTCCCCGGCCCTAGCAGGTCCAGCAGCACATCATCGGTCACCGCTTCCTGGAGCGGGATGTTGACGATGAAATGGTTCTGGTCGCCGGTGAGATACGGGATAACCTCATCGATTGCGGTCTCAAGCTGCTCAACCAGCCACGGCAGCGTGACCGCATCCTTCAGAGCATTCTCGACGTCCGTCTGAGTTATGACGACGGAAGGAGGCAGTTCCGGCAGAGTCGGGTACAACTGCTCCGACATGAACGCCATAAGATCTTCATATACTTCAACGAACGCGTCGCTACGGAGTATCTGGGTTTTTATCGCCTGGCCCGCATCCTCCACGCGGTCCTTCACCACCAGCGTATAGCTGAAACCGGCGGTGTCATCGACAAAGTAAGGCACAAGGACACGGGTGGCCTCCTCAAACTGTTGCTGCAGCCACCACGGAGGGAGCACCTGCTCGGCCGTAGCCAGAATCTCGGCCTCGAAGTTGGCTATATCTATCGGTGCGTCCGAGCCCTCTCCGGTGTTAACCTCATCAAGGGCCGCGGGCAGGACACTGTCGTAGACATAGTTGTACATGTCGGCCTTGACCATTTGGTCATTGTAGAACTCAGAATTCGCTACCGTGTTATTGACAGCCGTGACGGTAACCGCCGCAACCAGCAATACAAAGAATAGAAGAATCAATGGCAGGGTAAACGCTCTTCTTAACCAGATCATTTTTGCTCATATCCCCCTGAATTGCATGCCGCTACTCAAACAATCTTATCACTCCGATACTACGATCTTCCATCGAAATCTAAATCAAAAGGCTCTCTGGCACTTCGGGCATACGAAGTGAGATAAGAACCAGTGGCTGTCCGTCCTTGTATAGTCCGGGATGAGATCCAAGAGTAGCTCTTCGTGACACTGCGGACAGGTAAATAAATTGGTCATCCCAATATCTGACTGCAACTTCGCCGCATCCGCCCTTCCCTCCTTGACTGACAGCTTATAAGAAACCACACTCTTTCTCATCTCGGCCTGCGTAAAAACCGAGCGAATCTTGGCCAGTATCTCCCTGGGCGTGAAGAATCCCTTGACCATATAATCAGTGGCGCCAAGCTCAATCCCTTTCTTTATGTCAGCCTGCTCTCCAAGAGCCGTCGTGATTAGAACCGGTATATCCATCGTCTCTTTATCACCACGAATATTTTTAAGCACCTCAAAGCCGTGAAGACCGGGCAGGACCAGGTCCAGAATTATCAGATTAGGCTTCTCTGTTTTCGCTAAATCCCAACCCATCTCGCCATTATCAGCCACCAGTACATTATATCCCGCCGTTTCAAGCATATCGTGGTAAACCCGCCTGAAAGAAGCGTCGTCCTCAATAATAAGTATTTTCCCCTTGCTAGCTGTAGACATATCCTACCTCCTTAGTATCTGCAGGACCAGCTTATTATTTTTTAGGAATACTTACAGTGAAAGTGCTGCCCTTGCCTGCGACTGATTCTACCATAATATCGCCGCCCTGCAGTTTCATAAAGCCCTTAGCTATATACAGACCCAACCCGGCACCCCCTCCTACAGCAACAGCGCCACCGAACACCTTTTCCTTCTTAAACAGGTCCTTCACAACCTCCTCACTCATTCCGACGCCGGAATCCGTAATTCGTACAATACCATCATTGCCTTTCGACGAGATTTCAATATCGATAGAGCCCTCTTTTGTAAACTTGGTAGCATTATGGATAATATTCTTCAAAACCTCAACAATCTTGTCGGTATCCGCAAGTACGACTATGTCCCGATCGGTTTCCACAATATGCAGAGCCAAACCCTTCTCTTCAATGCTATTACGGTGTTCCTTTACAGCAGTATTAACCACGTCTCTTAAAGCGACCGGGCTGATATTCACTACCAGCACCCCGCGCTCGAGCCTTGATATATTCAGCAAATCAGCGATCAGACGATTATTTCTGGCACAGACATCGCGCATTTCCCCGAGGTACTCAGCTTGCTTGCTGTTGAGCTCTCCGGTAATGCCGTCAAGCATATTATCTATATAACCCATCAGGCCGGCCGTAGGAGTCCTCAATTGATGGGAGATGAACGCAACGAAATCGGTCTTCATCTGCTCGATCTTTTTACGCTCGCTGATGTCCACAACGATAGCCCTGACCCCTAAGGGCTTGCCGTCGCGCATGACTGTATTCGTGTATATCAGTGCAGTATATACGGTGCCGTCTTTTCGCAACAGCTTGTACTCATGGCCTTCCAGCTGTTCTCCCGCCAAAACCCTGCCGATGTTTTTCGTTGCCATATCTCGTTGTTCAGGAACAAACATATCTACAGCTTTTACTCCCTTTTCCACATCCTCTTCGCTGTAGCCCGTAGATTCGAATCCATAACGATTAACGTATGTAAATCGGCCTTCCGTGTCGATCTCAACGATAGTCTGCGGCAATTGCTCGGCCAGGTCTTTGAATTTCTGTTCACTCTGACGCAACGCCTCCTCGGCCTGCTTACGCTCGGTAATATCCCTGATTACAGCTATGTATCCGATAGGACTGCCGGTCTCGTCACGTAACGTCGAAGCGGTCAGTTCCGCCTCAAAAGCCCTGCCATCCTTGGGACAAATCGAATACTCAACCCTTTCCTTGGGACGTCCTTCAACACGCTCCTTAAGATCTTCCAGGGCCAGCCTGCGGTCTGTAGGCGCAAGCAGATCAAAGGCATCTCTGCCTATAATCTGGCCTTTATTACGGTATCCGCTTATGCGAACGATTGCTTCGTTCACGTCCACTACGTTTCCTTCAAGATCAATAATTACTATCCCGTCCGCGATAGACTCAAACGTCAAGCGGAGTTTCTCTTCGGATGCGCTGAGCACTTCCTCTATATGTTTGCGTTCGGTGATGTCCTGATGCGTGCCCGACATCCACAGGGGTTTGCCGTCATCCGTCCATGAGTGAACACGACCACGGTCCAGCACCCAGACCCACCGTCCATCCTTATGTCGCATGCGCGCCTCAAACTCGTAGTAATCCAGCTCTCCTTTGAAATGTTTTTCCAGCAGTTCGCCGGATTTTTTCAAATCATCGGGATGACCGAACTTTATCCATGTTTCTATACTTACAGGCGATAGCTCATCCAATTTATATCCGATAATTTCCGCCCAGCGCTCATTGAATACAGCCTCACCGGTCTGAACGTTCCATTCCCACGTGCCCACGTTAGTGCCTCTTAGTATATCCGAAAGCCGCCGTCGTTCCTCAGCCACAGCCATTTCCGCTTGCTTGCGACGGGTGATTTCCCATGCTACATCAGCCAGATATGATACGGATTCAATATCCATATCGTTATAATCCGTCGGTTTGTTGCCAACACCCAGAACGGCAACAACTTCCCCGTCTCGCATAATAGGCACAACAAGCTCCCGGATAACCGGGGCGTGCCCCTCCGGCAACCCTTTTTTATGCGGCAGGGAATTATAATCGTTATGGATGACAGGCCGCCGCTGGCGCACGCAGTCCACCCAAACTCCCGCTTTATCGATGCCGTAATGCATCCCCCTTCCCTCCGCCTTGCAGAACTCCTTTATCGTGCGAGTCGACCAGGCCTGCAGCGAAAGCGTCTTCTGGTCTTTCTCAACGAAGTGATAGAACCCGATCGGGCTCTCGGTCAAATCCCCTACTTCATCCAGCGTTTTCTGAAGCAGCTCTTCAAGGGAATGCGTCGCGGCGTATTCCAGTAAAGACAGCCGTATTCGAATAAGGCTTTCGGTCCGCTTGCGTTCGTTTATATTCTTGGCTATATGGACGGAACCTATCACCTCGCCGGATTTATCGAATATCGGCGAAGTAGATACCTCCAGATAAGCTCCGAGCCTCGGTTCAAAAACCTCCTCGGTCATCGGTTTCTTTGTTTCAACGGTGCGATGATGAGGGCAGTTAATTATGTGAGAGGCTGCATTGTGCACCACCGCGTGACAATACTTCCCGATGACGTCTTCCACCTTCATCCCGACGGCATCCGCATAGGCTTTGTTAAGCCTCAGAATCTTGTAGTCTCTGTCCTGGATAGAGACCATATCGCTTATGGAATCAAACGTCGTCTGCCATTCCTCCGCCACCTGTCTCACCCTCTCCTCCGCATGCTTGCGCTCGGTGATATCCTGAGCTATAGACGATGCGCCCACTACATTGCCGGAGGCGGCTCTTATAGGAGAAATGGTCAGCAACATCGTAACCTGATGCCCATCTTTTTTCACGCGCACGGTCTCGTAATCTACTATTGCTTCGCCGCGGCTGACCTTCTCAAGCAACTGCGCACTTTCGTTTACACGATCGGGAGGAACCAGCATAGATATGTGACGACCTATCGTCTCCTCGGCCATATACCCGTAGCGCTCTTCCGCTCCTTTATTCCAACTCGTGATAATCCCGTCCAGCGTCTTGCTCAATATCGCATCGTGAGAGGACTCAACTATCACCGCCAGACGATGCAAAGCTTCTTCAGCTTTCTTACGTTCGGTTATATCACGAGCTATAGCAAGTGTTCCTACATTTTTGCCCGCAGTATCGTGTACGATGCTGAAAATGATTTCAACAGGGACTATACTCCCGTCTTTCCGATACAACTCCGCCTGAACCATCCGCGACCGCTTTGGATCCCCCAGGCCAATTCGCTCCTTTTCCATCTCTTCTTTGAGAACATCAATTACTGCTTTAGCTGAAGCCGGGGTGTACACTTTCCCCATCGGGAGGACCATTGCCTCCTCGACAGTGTAACCTATGAGCCTGCTCACGGAAGGGCTTATGTAGGTAAGTTTCATGTTTATGTTTGATGCCCAGATTAAATCAGTCGCGTTTTCAGCGAGCAGGCGATAGCGTTCCTCGCTGTATCGCAACGCTTCCTCTGCCTGCTTACGCTCGGTTATGTCACGCGAAACAGCGTATAAGCCGATGATCTTACCCTGCTGATCCCTGTTAGCGCTGACCATGTGCTCCAGCCATACTGTACCACCGTTCTTGTGATAGTACTCGGCTTCAATAGTCACGATCCTGTCGGGGTCCACACCTTCCTTCCCCTCCCGTTCCATCTCAGCTGTAAATACACTCATGACATGCTCGTAGGACTGCGGCGTTACCATATCCTGCATTTTTATACTGGCACGTTCCTCCGGCGTAAATCCGAGAACCTTGAATATGGATGGGCTGGTATAGGTAGGGCGGAAATCAAGGCCCATGGTCCACACAATATCGTTCATCCTCTCCGTGAGGAAACGATACTTCTCCTCGCCCTGTCGCAGCGCATCCTCAGTCCTTCTCAGCTCGGATACATCATTAAGCATTATCAGATGGCCGGAAAGCTGGCCGTGACGGTCAAGTAACGGCGCGGTGACTACATCGAGAAAGAGAGGCTTATCGCGATCGTATAGACAGGCCTCCGTCCTGTGATGCTCTGCCGGCAGCGGAAAGCGAAGGCCAAGCTTCTCTTTTATGACAGTTCCCAGTCTCCGCCCCGCCTCCACTTCACCTCCAAGCATTTTCAGGGCGGCAGGATTTACATCGACCACCACGCCCTGGTTGTTCACAACCAGCACGCCGTTCTCGATCTGCTTATATACAACTTCCTTGGCAATCGGCAGTACCTTGAATAAGTGAAACTTAACTATACCAAAAGCCAAAAGCAAGCCTGTCACCGAGGCCATGATGGGAGCTATATTCAGGCCGGACACCGGGCTGTAATTAAAGAGGAAAAGCGCGTTTGCTATCCAGGGGATGACTGCTGCCACAAGCACGACCATGGCCTGGCGCCGGTATATCTTGGAAAGACTTGTCGCAGCCCTGAACAGGAATACGACGCCTACCCACATTGCCAGGAAACCGTAAATCATCGTTACATAGAACCATGGCCCGTGCTCGAAAAGAAGTATATTAGTATTCTCCAAACTGGGTGGGATTTCACTCCATAGAAAACCGTGCAGCCCATTTGTCATGGTGATAATAATCGTCGCCACAGGTATCAGCCATATCAGGATTTGATAAAGCAAACGTATACGTATATCAGGACGCCAGTAGCTCAGCGCAAAGAGCATAAAAAACACAGGCATAGTACAGTCACCGACGGTAGAAAGCTGTACCCATAGAGAAGGATTATCACTGAGTGCCACCATAGCATATGAAAAGGCCCACCAGCCAACGGAAAGCATCATTAAGCCAAAATAAGTGCTGCCGGGAACGGAGCGCCTGCGCCAGGCCACCGCCGCTAGTGTCAGGCTAACAGCCACGGTGACTATAAAAGCTATGCCATAGTATGTAGTTTCCGCCACAGAGCCGCCTCCATACACATACCGACTCTATCTCACAAAGCCGACACATCCTGAAAATTGAAAAGGGAAACGCTTTAAAAGCCCCGCAGCGTTCCCGCGAACACCTGCCACGCCAGCGCCGATTTGGCCGTCAGGCTCAGTATCATATAAACGCGCTCGCCGAAAAGATAGTTCTTCCACGGACCGACCTTCTTGTACTGGAGCCACATGTTCAAGGCGAAGCTGAAGAAGAAGACGAACAGGATGCCGAGAATGAAATAAACGAAAGTAGGAACGGCATCCGACGAGTTGGACAACGCCGCAAAGAAATACCACGCCATCACGATCCAGGGTATGATGCCGACTATGCAGCCTAATGTGAACGGGGTCCAATCGACCTTATCCGCTCCCTGGTTGCGCAGTTCCATCTCGAGACCGAATAGGTTCATCGCAGCGGTGAGCCCGAAGAGCAGGATCATAGTCGGCACATCGAATATGCCGCAAAGCATACCAATGAGCACCACCATCAACGAAGCGCTGAGAGAATATTCATACCACCTGAGATAATTGATGCCCTTTTTCAGGTTGCGCACGTACCGGGGATAATAATTCGGTGAAGCCATGATGAAGTGCGCCACACATGAAATAAGCAGGAAGGCGGCCACCATCGGGCCTATGGGGAAATCAATAAGATTCTTCGTTGTCGCAACTGGACTACCTGCAGCCTCGTTCCATGTTAGAAACGAGGTGGTGCCGGTCACCGAATAGCCCTCGCTTAAGATAAGCACAGCTATAGCCTGAGCTAGATGAAGGACACACATTACGATATTAAAGATACGTAGTCGCTTGAATTTAACTACACCAGGCATCATGCACCTCCTTCATATATATGAGAGTTCTGGAAGTATGAAATATCGTGCTGTATTTGTCAATATCACAATTCGAATCTTGATACAAATCATTCCATATTGTATATTGAATGTCTTGCAAACCGGCATCGCGAAAGGGGGAGCCATGAAATCGTGCGAGGGTAAGATAGGCCGTGTCTTTATTATTCGTCTTGAAGATGGCGATGTAATCCCAGAATGCATCGAGAAGTTCGCCAAGAAAAATAAAGTGACGATGGGTCATGTGATACTGGTCGGCGGCATCGGCGAAGGGCAGATCGTAGTCGGCCCGCGCCGCTCGGATGCGATGCCCCCCGAGCCCATGCTCCTCCCCATCGACGGGGCGCACGAGGTCGCCGGCGTCGGCGTCATAGCGCCGGACGAAAGCGGAATGCCGGTGCTGCACATGCACGCCTCGCTGGGACGATCGGGGCAATCGATGACCGGATGTGTGCGCCCTGGCGTGACCACCTGGCTGGTAGGCGAAGCGATAATATACGAGATCATCGGCGCCAAAGCAGCTCGAATCAAGGACAAAAAGTCGGGGTTCTCGCTACTTGAACCGCTCTAACGAAACGTCCTTTTCAAATTCGAAGCGATGTTCCAGAAGAAAAACTCCTGATTCAGACACTATTGCTCGTTATCGAGCCCGTCACCGCAAGTGTAGAAGCGGCAAGCTTTGTTATCTCACATAGATTACGTACCCGCAGACAGCTTTTTAGCAATAGTGGCAACGTGGCGGCCCTGAAAACGCGCCATGGCCAGCTCATTCTCGCTCGGCATGCGGCTTCCATCGCCGCCCGCGATCGTGCCGGCGCCATAGGGGCTCCCGCCAGTGATCTCGCTCATCGTGGTCTGTCGTTGTTCCGAATAAGGCAATCCTACAATGATCATCCCGTGGTGGAGCAGCGTGGTATGAAAGCTGGTGATGGTCGTTTCCTGGCCGCCATGCTGTGTAGCGCTCGACGTGAAAACACTGCCCACCTTGCCGACCAGGGCGTTTTTAGCCCATAATCCGCCCGTCTGGTCCAGAAAATTGCGCATCTGGGCGCACATATTGCCAAACCGCGTCGGGGTACCGAAGATAACAGCATCAGCGTCAGTCAAATCAGCTGGCTTAGCGATGGGTATATGAGCAAATGCTTGTCGCGCTTTATTTGCTCCTGATTTCTCCAGCGCGGCATCAGGCACCAGCTCGGACACCTGAAGCAGCTCGACATCAGCGCCTTCCACCTCGCGGGCGCCCTGAGCCACCGCCTCGGCCATTTTATAGACATGCCCGAACATGCTGTAGAAAATGATCTTGATCTTAATCGCTATCCTCCATTCCCATCATCCTGATTCAACCCGAGTCTTCCATCCTAGGGATACAGTTGATTGCCTTTGTCATCCGAAATGGTGATAGCCTTCACCGCACAGCTTTGAGCTGCCGCCAGCAGGGTTTGTTCGTCAACCGATGAAGGATCAAGAATCACAACCTTTCCGTCATCATCAAGATCGAATGCCGTCGGCGCAATAGCCGCACAGTTGCCTAAACTTATGCATAAGTCTCTATCCACTGCCACTTTCAACTTATACCTCCCAAAGCCTACATGAATTCACTCAACAGGCGTTCTATCTGTAAAGGGTCAAGTACATGTTTTACGAGCGGTCCCCTCTTTAAAGCCGGCACCTGCTCCTCAAAACCGGCTGTTTCTTTTCGATAGATCACGCCGATAGGTATGCGATCGCCCCACTCCCTGGCTTTTTCAAACGCCGACATCTCATTGCCTGAGTCATAGCCCGTTTCGTCCAGCTTATACACCCTTTCCCGATACCATGCATAGGTATTCTTCTTATTGAATGTAGGACACGGTTGCAGTATATCGATAAACGCAAAACCCTTATGCAATATTCCAGTCTTGATCGTATTGGCGAGATGTTCTATATCCCCCGCGAAACCGCGCGCGATGAAGCCGGCCCCGGCAGCCAGGGCCAGAGCGATGGGGTACACGGGCGTCGGTGATCCGTCCGGCGTGGTCTTGGTGACGGATCCCGGGTCGCTCGTAGGTGAAGCCTGCCCCTTGGTTAAGCCGTAAACCTGGTTGTTGTGCACGAGATAGGTTATATCATGATTGCGGCGCATGGCGTGGATCCAGTGATTCCCGCCTTCGCCATATCCGTCGCCGTCACCGCTGATGGCGATTACCGTCAGCTCCGTATTGGCTATCTTAGCCCCAATAGCCGCCGGAACCGGCCTGCCGTGAAGACCATTAAATACGTTACATTTTGTGTAGTGAGGCAGCTTTCCCGCCTGACCGATACCTGAGACCATAAGCACTTTGTATGGCTCAAGCTGTAAATCAACAAGCGCTTTCTTAACCGCAGCCAGGATGCTGAAATCGCCACAACCGGGACACCACGCAGGTTTGCCTCCGGCGTAATCATTTATCGTAACCATATTATTTATTCCTCTTCATTATTTCTTGCGCGATATCCGAAGGAGTAAACGGACGCCCGTCGTATTTTAGTATCCTGTCGCTTACTTTTATGCATGTCTCCGCCTGAATGAGGCGTGAGAGCTGGCCCGAGGCGTTGCTCTCGACGACATATATCTTACCTGCGCCGGACAGGACCCCAGCGACATCATCCGCAGGGAACGGCCAGAGATCGCTGAAATGAATAGAGTTTACACTGACACCTTCGCGAACCAATATGTCGGCAGCTTCACGGATGGCATAGTATGTGCTTCCCCAGCCTGCAAGTGTTATATCCGCCTTTGGCGGGCCGTCGAGCCGCGGCGGCGACATCTCTTTCCTCATGCCGGTGAGCTTCTTCATCCGCTTACGCATCATGTTATTCCGCGTCCCGGCATCCTCGATTATATGTCCTTCCTCGTCGTGCTCATCGGAGTCGGCCACAACCAGGACCCCTTCCTGCTGCATCGGGAAAGCCCTGGGCGATATGCCTGAATCTGTAAGTTCGTACCTTTTGTATTCGGGCCCGGAGGCGTTATCGCCTATCGAGAGCAGGGTTCCGCGGTCGATCACTACCTGCGATAGATCGAACTTATCCGCGGTGAAGTAGGAACTGGCCAGATGATGATCCGTGATAAGTATCACCGGCAGTTGATATTTATCAGCCAGATTGAAGGCCTTGACGGTGAGCCAGAACGCATCCTCTATGGTTGACGGAGACAGAACTGCCTTGGGATAATCCCCGTGCCCGGCATGTATGGCAAACTCCAGTTCACCCTGTTCCGTCCTTGTGGGCAAACCGATGGCGGGGCCGGGGCGCTGCCCCAGCACAACAACTATCGGCGTCTCCGTCATGCCGGCAAGGCTCAATCCCTCCACCATGAGGCAGAACCCTCCACCGGAGGTGGCCGTCATCGCGCGAGCGCCGGCATAGGAGGCCCCGATGACAGCGTTCACGGCCGCTATCTCATCCTCAGGCTGCAACACTACAAAGTCGAATTCCCTGGATTTGGCAGCCATGTATTCAATAATGGGAGTAGTAGGGGTCATGGGGTAACCCGACACGAATTTGCATCCCGCAGCAATGGCTCCCAGCGCTATAGCCTCGTTACCGTTTATAAGCATGCGCTGCTTGAATTCGATCGGACTCAGGCGCTGTTTAAAATCGCCACTGTAGCTCTGAAGGGCATAATCATAGCCTGCCCTGACCGCCTTCGTGTTGTCTTCGCCAACCTTGCCTGCACCGAAATACTCTTGGACAACTTTTACCAGGAGACTAATATCGCACTGTATCAAACCGAAGATTACGCCGAGAGCCACGGTATTCAATGCCTGCGCATTGCCTGTCGTTTCCTTGGCGATACTGCTTAACGGCACACCGAAGGTTGCACTATCACCAACGAGGTCCTTTATCTTCTCTCCATCGTAGATTATGACGCCACCCCGGGTTAATTCTGTGCGATGAATATCCACAGTATCCCTATCCAGAGCCACCAGGATATCTATCGGCACAGATATAGCATAGACCGGCGAGTCCTTGGCTCTGACCCGGAAGAAATTATGGCCGCCCCTGACACGCGATTCATAATCCTGGTCGGCAAAAATATGGTATCCGCATCTGACCAGGGCTTTGGCTAAGAGGAATCCTACAGACTGGACCCCCTGCCCCGCCTCGCCGCCTATCATGAAATTTACATCTACAGACATGTCATTCTTCCTTCCGCATTGCGATATACCGAGAACGCTGCTTGCCGGTGAGCCTGTTCACATGATTCGACTTGAGAAGCGCTAGTCCGTGAATTCTATTGCCACTTCCTTAACATCCCATAGCGTCTCTATCTTTTCCTTGATCTCATCCCTTATTGAATTTGCGAACTGATGGTTGGAGGCCAAATCGATCGTTATGCTCACTTTTCCATCATTAACTTCGATACCGCGCACCAGGTTTGTACGTACAACGTCCAATCCGCTCAGAGGATTCATCACTTTCTTAAGCCGTTTCTGCACAACCTCCACCGTAGTGGGTTTTTTGTCCTTGACCAGCCCCTGCCGCTCCTCGTAGTTCTGTATAGCCGAACGCAAACCTTCAACAGCCAGTACGGAGCAGTGGGCCTTGATCTTGGGCAGTCCGCCCAGGGCCTCAGACGCCTGCTTCCAGGTGATGTTCTTGGCTTCCTCCAGTGTCTTGCCTTTAGCCAGCTCGGTAATAATTGAGCCCGTGGCTATATTAGAAGCGCAGCCGTAGGACTCGAACTTAACGTCGCTTATAGTCTGCGTCTTTGCGTCCACCTTTATGTATACCGATACCATGTCACCGCATGCCGGGCTGCCCTCGGTAGACTTGCCGTCGGCATCCTCGATCTTACCAACATTGCGCGGGTGCTTGAAATGCTCCATGACCGTCTCGCTATATGGAAATTTCATTTTACCCCTCCTTCTCTTTGCCCAGCGGACTGATTATCCTCAACTCGCGCACAATAGAAGCTAACGCTTCAACTACCGCATCGATCTCGTCAATTGTGTTGAAGCGCCCGAAGGTAAACCTGATCGATCCGTGCGCCCTTTCATGATCGCCGCCGATCCCATATATAACATGGCTGCCCTCGAGCGAGCGGCTGAAACAGGCGGAACCCGTGCTCACCGCGATGCCGTGCATGTCAAGATGGAGCGTTATCGATTCACCCTCAATATAGTGGAATGATATGTTCGCGTTTTGCGGCAGTCTCCTGCTCCTGTGTCCGTTCAGGGTCGTATCCGGTATCTCGGCAAGTATGCGGTCGATGATGCGATCGCGCATCGATCGAATCCTCACGGTTTCCTCGGGTGTTACCAGTTCCATCGCCCTGGCGAATCCTACTGCCCCGGGGATATTCTCCAATCCCGCGCGAAGATCGAACTCCTGAAACCCGCCGTCCATCCACTTGCCTATCCTGGTGCCTTTTCTTACGTACAGCCCTCCGATGCCCTTGGGTCCGTGTATCGTATGCGCCGACACAGTGACAAGATCGACAGGCGTTTTCGATACATCCAGCGGCACACGACCGAACGTATGCGTAGAATCGGTGTGAAAAAGCACACCCTTCTCACGACATATGCCTCCGATAGCTTCTGCATCTTGAATCGTGCCGATCTCCTGATTGGCATGCTGTATCGAAACGAGTATGGTCTTATCCGTAATCGAATTTCTAAGCTCATCAATATCGACAAGTCCTTCGCTGTCGACTTTCAAGTAAGTCACCTTAAAACCCTGTCGCTCAAGAGCCCTGGCGCTGTTCAGCACAGGAAAGTCCTCGATTTTTGAAACGATTATATGTTTCCCCTTCTTTTCGCCCAGGGCCAACGCCGCGCCCTTCAACGCGATGTTGGACGATTCGTCGCTTCCCGAAGTAAAGATGAACTCCTCGGGGCCGGCGTTTAAAGCTTTAATAAGAACGCCGCGCGCGCCGTCAAGCGCTTCTCTGGCCTCGATGCCCTGTGAGTACGCGAACTCGGATGTGGCCACGGCATAAGTATCGAAGAAATATGGGGCCATGGCATCGAGCACGCGCTCGTCCATACGCGTAGCCGCTGAATTGTCGAGATAAATCTGCTTTTCAGGCATGGCATCCTCCCGCTAAATAAACAGGGTTATTGTCGAATCTTTGGCCTCATCCAGATAAGTTCCCACGCCGCAGTAATCCGATATCAGGTCGTCGCGCAGATCCTCCCTCTTTACACCCATGATATCCATAGTCATATCGCAGGCCAGTATCTTGCCGCCAAGCTCCTTAAAATCCCCGGCCAGCCTCTCTAAAGACGCAACGTTAGCCTGTTTCATCTTCCTTTTAATCATCAATTTGCCTAATCCAAACATATGCATCTTGGATAAAGGCCCTTTTTCAAGCCCGCCTTTCTTGAGCCGCTGCAGCCCCCAGAAAGTAAAAAACATCGACACCTCCATACCCATGGCCAGCGCCCCGTTGCCTATAATGAACGCGCTATAGACCTTATCCATGTCGCCGCTATGAACTATAAGCGTAGCCTTATTAGACATGGCTTCCTCCTTACTTGCGTATCCTAATGCGCCAGAAACCTTCTTCATCCTTCAATTCGACCAGTTCCAGCCCCAAAGCCTTAACCGCCATCGGTATCTCTTTCTTCGAAGAAGGGTGAGTGCCTATTACCTCGACGATGTCGCCTTGCTGCGCTTTCCGCAGAGCCTTACGGGTTTCAACCAGTGGTACCGGGCATGTTTCTCCACGACAATCCACCTTAATCTCAGCCATATCTATACCTCCCCTTAATTTCTTCCTATAGATATGTCATCCTTATACTCCATCAATATTAATGCGAACGAACACCCGATATCTGTGATTTATGTCTCATATCGACCACGGAAGAGAACTATGAAACGTCTGCCGTCATTCACCGCTTCTATTTCTTAATCACATAGGTATGAGTATGACTTCCGAATAGACTATCAGTAACGGTGACCACGCCGCCATCCTTTAACGTTTGATAATCCTGCGGTGTGAGCATAATGTTATGCCTGTGCCCGTCGTCATAGGTGGTATTGATAGTTTTGTTCGCAGCCGGAGGGTTTTCGATATCAGCCCCGCTGATGGTAACATCATGGGTGTGCCCGGCATCGACCGATGAAGTTACAGTGATGTTCTCAATGATAATAGTGGCCGCCGGCGTGCTGGTTCCGCTGGGAATTGTAGCGGTCGGGGTTACGTTTCCTCCGTTGCTGCCGCCGTTACCGCATGCCGTAATCGCGAGCATTCCAACAAGCAATACTGCTGCCAACATGCCAAATAAAGGCTTCTGTAACATAGTGAAAACCTCCTCTTGATTTCTAACCCGGCCATCCCATGAACATGACGGCAAAGAATGCATGAACAACCACGGAGGGACATAATACATACCAGAGATAGCAGTGTTTTGCGAAGAAGCGCTTATAGAAGCGATACCTCATCAGTCTGCTGCCGATATTCGATCCGGAAACGCACCGGCATGACAATGTAATGAGGACAATAAGGAGAAAGTTAAGAATACCTAAAGCGAAGATTATTCGCGCCGCCGCCAATGAGTGGAAAAAATCCATATCTGCCTCCCAACGATTCGTCCAGTACTGCCATATTCGTTATTGTTCGAACAAGCTTACCGATGATCTACGAGACAGGTATATATACCAGGGTAGGCAACGATATTATCACAATAACATAAAGCCTGCAACAGACCGCGCTTACCACTTATTCCCGATCCGGCCTCATATTCCAAACCTCTTTATCAACCAGGCGATAAGCGCGACAGAATCACAGGCGATATCGCCTCATGCTCAGCGAATTCGTCACCACGCTAACCGAACTAAAGGCCATGGCCGCCCCCGCTATTATCGGATTTAGCAGAAATCCCGTGGACGGATACAGCGCTCCGGCGGCAATCGGTATCGCAACAACGTTGTAGAAGAAGGCCCAGAACAGGTTCTGCTTTATCTTGCGCATGGTATAGCAGCTTAGCTCCAGCGTTCGTACCACATCCCGAATATCATCCTTTACCAGAACTATGCCCCCAGACTCGATAGCGACGTCGGTGCCCGAGCCTATGGCAATGCCGACATCGGCCTGCACCAGCGCCGGCGCATCGTTCACCCCATCGCCCACCATCGCCACTTTGCCGCCACCCGACTGAAGTTTCTTTATCTCAGCGGCCTTATCCTTGGGCAATACCCCGGCCAGCACGCTGTCGATACCAAGCTGGCGAGCGATACTCTCCGCGCTGCGACGGTTGTCGCCTGAGATCATGACGACTTTCTTCCCCATCCGCTTCAGCCGCGCGACTGTCTCGGCAGCGAACTCCTTGGCCGTATCCGCAACCGCGATGACGCCGGCAACCTTGCCATCGATTCCTACAAGTACCACCGTCTTGCCCTGGCCTTCGAGATTCGCGACACCGTCCTCCGCCTTCGACACGTCGATGCCCCTCTCAGCAAACAGCCTGCTATTAGCCACGATGACGGATTTACCGTCGCATCTGGCCTCAACGCCCTTGCCCGATACGGATGAGAAGTCTGCAGCGTCAGTAATCGATATCTTCCTTTCGACAGCCGTAGCGACAATGGCATCGCCGATGTGATGCTCGGAGCGCCGCTCGACCGCCACGGCAAAGCCCAGTATCTCATCCTCGGAATACGCTTCCGACAACGTGATTATGTCTGTAACCTCCGGCTTGCCCCGCGTCAGCGTGCCCGTCTTGTCGAAGACTACGGTATCAACCTTGCAAGCCGTCTCCAGCGTAGCCGCATCCTTGATAAGTATGCCGTTCTCCGCCCCCTTGCCCGTGCCCACGATCACCGCCGTAGGCGTGGCCAGACCCAGCGCGCAGGGGCAGGCGACGATGATGACCGCGATGAAAGCCTTCAAAGCGAAAGATAAGTCGTAGCCGGAGAGATACCAGGCCAGGAAAGTGACCACTCCGATAGCGAGAACGATTGGCACAAAGTATGCGGATACCCTGTCCGCCAGCCGCTGCACGGGGGCTTTGCTGCCCTGCGCCTCCTCAACAAGTCTGATTATCTGCGCCAGCGCCGTGTCAGCGCCGACCCTGGTAGCTTTGAACTTGAGCCATCCGCCCTTGTTTATCGTGCCTGCGATAACCTCGCCGCCGACAGCTTTATCGACTGGGATGCTCTCGCCGGTAAGAAGCGATTGGTCGATCGAGGAATTGCCCTCTTCGATTATCCCATCCACCGGCACCGCGCTTCCCGGCTTCAATACGACCTCGTCACCGACGACGACCGATTCGACAGCTACCTCGACCTCCCTGCCATCACGAACCACCAGCGCAGTCTTGGGCCGCAGTTCCAACAGCTTGCGGATGGATGCCGAGGTGCGCCCCTTGGCCGCTGCTTCAAGATACCTCCCCAGAAGTATAAAAAAGATGAGCAGCCCGGCCACCTCGAAATACAGGCTGTTCATGCCGTAGTTAGCGTTGCCGCTCCAGATCAGGATCGATATCGCCAGGCTGTACAGAAAAGCCGTGCCGGTGCCCAGCGCCACCAGCGTATCCATGTTTGCGCGGCGGTTCCTCACCACCGTACCGATTCCGACTGTGTAGAACTGATAGCCCGCCGCGACGATTGGAACCGTGAGCGCGAGTTGTATTGCAGCCATCGCCTTATCGCTGAGCGGCGGCAAAGGCAGGCCGATGTGATGTCCCATGGCGAAATAGAGCAGCGGAACAGCGAAGACGGCGGATACGATGAGCTTGATCTTTAAAACGTCGATGTCACGCTTTCGGGCATCCTTCTCGAGATCGGCGGCGTCCTCTTTGATCCCCCAAGCCTTTTCTTTCTTAACGACGCTGTAGCCTGCATTGGCTACGGCCCGCTCCAGGTCGCTCACCGCCACCTTCGACGGGTCGTACTCCACATACGCCTTCTCCGTGGCGAAGTTGACCGCCGCCTTAGATACGCCGTCGACTTTATTTAGAGAGCCCTCCAGATTCACAGCGCATGAGGCGCAATGCATCCCTGCGATATCGAGCGTTGTTTTTTCCGATTGAGATTCCCCGCCGGTATTGGACGACGGAACTTCATCGGAAAGCGTTTTCGCTTCGCCTTTTCTTTTGAGGAACTCTTCGCGGCAATGCGGATGGCAGAAGTAATACTTCCGTCCTTCGTATTCCAGGCTGAGGCCGGTCTTCTCGTCTACTTCCATGCCGCATATCGGGTCTTTAGCCATCCGTCACTCCCCCTTCCGACATCTACAAAGAGAGTGTAACTTCAATTAATCGACTGCGTAAGCGACTTATATCGCAAAATAGAGGAGAATAAACTAATACGGTTAATATGAACTGTTATGCGATACAGCTATAAACAATTTAGAGGTGCTACCGACTACATTAACCACTGAGTCAAGTCCTTACGGGAATCGGTGTTAATCCTATCAAAGGGGTTGGCCTCAGTATCCTTCGTTCCGCAGTACAGGCAAGCGCCACGGCTCTGCGACATCGTCCTGCCGCACGACGGGCATTTCTTAATAGAGGTCTTCATTTTGCCATCCAGCGTCCCGTCCCTGAGGTCTATCTCATTCACCTTGTTAATCAGGTATTCGTCATTGAGTCCTCGCGACTCAGCGATAATCTCCCACAGAGCACGGGTAATGAGTACAAGCTTATCAATCGTTTGACGCAGTTCATCGATATCCCCTTTTAAGCCTGAAGCCTTCCTGCCCGCCGAGTCCGCGAGAACTCGAACTTCCAGGTCCGGCTGTCTCTCAACCTCACCCCCCAAAAGGGACCAAAAGTAATTGTCCATAGTATGCTCCTCGAATTATTTCGATTACCACATAGTCTGATCACTAGCCCACAACCACCTGCATCAACTCCACCTGCACGCCGTTGGGATCCAGCACGTACCGCATATCCGCGTGCGCGCCGCCGTAAGCCTCAAGGTCGCTGCCGAAGCTCCACACCGGGCTCCTGAATTTGTATCCTATCTTCGCCAGGCTCTCCTCCGCTTCCTTGAGGTCGGGTACCATGAATGCGACTTCCACAATGCCGACGGATGTGAAATCCTTATACTCCTCAGGCCGCTCCCTCACTGCCGGATTAATCCACCCCAGCAATTCGATCATATTTCCCGCAGCGTCGGCGAGAAGCACCATCCGCAGTTTTCCGTCCTTCACCAGCAGCGAAGCATCCACATCCGGCCCGGATATCACTTCGTCCTGAAAGATATTGAGACCTATGCCATCGCGATAGAACTTGAGCGACTCGTCCATATCCCTAACGGCGATTGCGACATGATGCAGCGGCATAATCGATACCTCCATATTGTTTCGATTCGATTAGGGAATTCTAAAGTGGAGCGTTTCGATTGTCAACCGAAATCGGAACCCGTAGGGGCGAGCCCCCGTGCTCGCCCTTCACCGTAGACATTGCAAAGCGACACGCTTACCGCCGATCATTCCCATTTGAAGAAGCGTACCGCCAATATCAGGCAGACAACGAACCAGCCGCCGAGCACGGCCAGATTGACCATATGCGAGTGCAAAGGAGCGGACTCTACCATGACCTGCCGCAGGGAATCGCCGAGATATGTGAGAGGCATGGCATCCATGATCGGGCGCATGAAACCGGGCATCATCTCCAGCGGGAAGAATATCCCTGAGAGGAACATCATGGGAAACTGCACGATCATGATCAGCGGCATAAGCGTCTGCTCATTCCTGGCAAAGGCCGAGAGCATATATCCCATGGCAAGAAATGTTAACGTCCCCAGGAAGATGAACCCGGCCAGATAGAACCAGTTGCCCAGCATCGGCACATCGAACACGAGTCTGGCGATGACTATGATAAGGGCTCCCTGTATCACCGCCACGATCAAATTGAATGCTACAGTGCTTGTGATCATTGTCGAGCGCCTCAGCGGAGTAGCGCCGAGCCTTTTAAGCACCTTATTCTCCCTGTCGACCACGATGGGCGCGACGGCGAACAGGCCCAGTTGCATGAGAGCCATGGCCAGGATGCCCGGAACCAGGTAGTCTATAGCCCGCAGGTTGCGCGATTGCAGCGTCTCCTCATTAAGATGGATCAGCGGCGCGGTGCCGGACAATGCGCGGTCGAAGTTATCTATCACCTTTTGGATTATCGGCAGCAGTATCTGCACGGAACTGGTCTGCGTAGGATCGTAATAGACATCTATATCTGTAGCCTGACCTTGAACTATGCTATCGCCGAAGCCGTCATTGACGATTATCACCGCCCGCCTGTCGCCGTCCTTCAGCGCGGCCATCTCCGCGTCCCTCTCGCCTGAGGTCAATGCGAAAGCGGGTATCTGACCGAGCGCCACCGACAGATTCTGCGCTATCGGTGATTCATCCTCCAACACCAGGCCGACATCAAATGTAATATCATCGCTGCCGCTGAATACGGCGCCGAAGATTAGTATGAAGAATATAGGGAAAATAAATGTCCAGAAGAGGGCCGCCCGCTCCCTGACGAACTGCTTGGCGTTTGCCGCAAGGAGAACCCTGAACGTCTTCATTCCCGGATTCTCCTCCCTGTAAGCTTGAGGAAAACATCTTCGAGCGTGGCCCGGCGCACGTAGAGATTGGTCAGCTCGAAGCCTCTCTGTTTTGCCATGTCCAGCAGCGCCGCAACGGAAACAGGCACCGCATTCGAGTACACGGTCACCTTGCCGTTCTCCTGTACTACATTCGTGACCCCGGCCACCGCCCTTAGATCCTCATCATCGAGCTTCCGGCCCACCTCGAACTCTATGGCTTCCTCCTGGAAATGCTGCAATACCAGCTTATCCGGCGCGTCGGTGGCGATTATCTTGCCGTGATCCACAATCGCCACGCGGTCGCAGAGACGCTGCGCCTCCTCCATATAGTGAGTGGTGATGAAAACGGACTTCCCTTTGCCGCGCACGTATTCGATGATGCCCCAGATGTTGTGACGCGACTGAGGGTCGAGGCCGGATGTCGGCTCGTCGAGGAAAATGACCCTGGGATTGTTTACAAGAGCAAGAGCTATCGATAGCCGCTGCTGCTGGCCGCCGGATAGAGTTTTGCACCGCTTTTTCCTGCAATCCTCCAGATCGACCAGCTTGATGAGCTTATTTATCGACGCCGATTTTGGATAGAAGCTGGCGAAAAGCGCCATCACTTCGCCTACTGTCAGCCTGGGATATAACGACGTTGTCTGGAGCTGCACTCCGATATTGCTCTTCACCTGACGCGGATTCTTCCTTACATCGATGCCGAGCACTGAAACTCGGCCCGAATCGGCTTTCCTGATGCCCTCGACGATCTCCATCGTAGTGGTCTTGCCCGCGCCGTTGGGGCCCAGCATGCCGAATATCTCGCCCTCATAGACCCTGAAGCTGATATCATTAACAGCCTTCACGTCCTTGTAGGACTTGCGCAGATGGTCTACTTTAACAACTGTTTTCATAAGAAGCGAATACCTAGCAACAACTAAAATACATCGACTTGCCGGGTAAGACAACCAAAGCTTCTACTCGTCCGGTGTGCGTTTTACCTTGTTCCACTGGATGTAGAATCCTATCGCGGCTATGGTGAAGGCAAGGGCCATAGCCGCGCTCAGTCCGATGCCCACGCCGTCGTTCAAACGGGAAACGTACAGCCCGAAATCCACCCACGAAATTATGGCCCCTATACCCAGACATACCGTCGCCAGCAGCCAGCCGCTCGCTTTATTAGACTTCAATTGGCTTCCCCCTCAAAGTGCTCGATTCTAAATAATATCACAAAGACGACGCGTAATGGCAAGGCCTGCTTAGAAAAACGTTGACACTACAAATATAATCCCCTATGATTTAAATATATTAGAGCATAAGGTCATTTAATATTTACCCTTATGAATTTAATAATTTTTGTTTTCAGGGAGAAAATTGAAACGGCCCCATAGCGACAAAACCATCATCATATTCGTCCTCACTATAATCATCGCAGGCGGGATTGCGACGCTTTTCCAACTCCACCCCTGGGCCGGAGAGCCGTTAGAGATCATCCTCCCCGAGGTAAAAGCCCCGATATCGGATGCAACGGAAATATATATCGACGGTGCCGTAATTAATCCTGGATGGTATCCGATCTATAAAGATTCGGCGATAAACGATGTTATAAAACTGGCCGGCGGCCTGGTCGATGGGGCGGACGGCAACGCGATAAAACTTTACATCCCGAATATCGAGGAGCCTGCCAGCCCGCAATTCATAAGCATAAACCGGGCGGACGCCTGGCTGCTCGACGCCCTGCCCGGCATCGGCCCGACAGCGGCTCAGAAAATCGTCGACTATCGCGAAGCTAACGGCCCATTCGTCACTATTTACGAGCTTATGCTGGTGCCCGGCATAGGAGAATCGTCTTTTGACAAAATAAAAGACCTCATTACGGTAGAATAGCGGAATGAGACGGTTATGAATCTCGTCTATATCAGTCTCGCGTTCGTTCTCGGCATATATTTCGGCTCCCACTTTTATCTCCCGCCCGGCAATGGTTTAATCATCATCGCGGCGCTTCCTCTCATAGCAGTCATCTTACAAATCGTCAAACGAATCTTTCATATGCGCAGACTGGGGCTGTTCGCCGTCCTGGTAACATGCATCGTCGCCTTCATGTTCGGCGCTGTCAGATTCGCGGCGGAGCCGTCAGGCGACGACCTCCTGCGATATGCGGGAAGCGAAGATGTATCCGTCACCGGCGTAATCGTCGAGGAACCGGAGGCCACGAACTCGTCGGTGAAGCTAATCGTCTCTGTTAGAGAAATAGACGGGGAAGCGGCGTCCGGCACCCTGCTTGTCCGCACCGCCAGATACCCCACGCTGGAATACGGCGACCTGCTGAGCATAACCGGCGACCTTGAACTGCCGGAGGATGACCTCGAAGGCTTCGACTACCGCGCTTATCTCAAGCGTCAGGGCATATACACTACGATGTTCTATCCCAAGGTAGAGCTCGTGTCCCAGGGGCAGGGACCGCAGCCGTGGCAATCGTTATACTCGTTCAGACACAGGCTGGGCCAGGCGCTGAGCCAGTCCCTGCCCGAACCGGAGGGCTCAATGGCGCGCGCCATTATACTCGGCCTGCGCCATGACATCCCGCCCTCCATCTACCAGGACTTCCAGCTTTCCGGGACGGCGCACCTGCTGGCCATCTCGGGGCTGCACATGTCAATCATCGCTGGCATCGTCCTCAGCGCGTGCGTTCGCCTGTTCGGCAGGCACAGGCCGACATATTTCATCGCCACGCTGGGCGTGCTTTGGCTCTACTCCATACTGGCAGGCATGTCGCCCTCGGTGCTGCGCGCCGCGATCATGATCAGTATTTATCTGCTGGGAACGCACCTGGGACGACAGCGCAGCGGCCTGACCGCGGTGACGTTCGCCGCGGCTATAATGGTGGCCGTCGACCCGGACATACTCTGGCAGGTAGGCTTCCAGCTCAGCTTCGGCGCCGTGCTCGGTCTGATATTGATAGCGCCCCCGCTCCAGGACCTGCTCTCGCGGACGCGGGGGCCGCGCCTGCTCGTGGACAGCTTCGCCTACAGCCTGGGAGCCATAGCCGCCACGCTGCCGCTGGTGGCGTATTACTTCGGCTACGTCTCACTATGGAGCCTGTTCGCCACTTTCTTCGCCACGCTGGCCCTGCCCGCCATCATCATTGTGACAGCGCTCGTTGCCTTCATCGGATTGTTCTGGCTTCCCGCCGCCCGCGTCATCGGCTGGGTCGACTGGCTGCTGCTCAAGTACACCGTCGTGGTTGTGCAGGGCTTCGCCGCGATACCGCACGCCGCCGTTGAAATATCCCAGGTCAAAGCCTGGCTGATATGGACATACTACGGAGCAACCGCCGCGGTAATGTGGCTGGGAGCCAAGATCAAACGCCGACTTCATATCGAACCATCCGACCAGGACATGATGGTGATAGACCTTTCTCTCCCTACGCCTGCGAAATGGTGCATCGGCGCGCTGTCGATAGTCGCTATACTCGCCTGGACCGCAGTCTTAACCGCGCCCGACACCGGCAAAATTCAGGTGACATTTATCGACGTCGGTCAAGGCGATTCGATGCTGATAAAAAGCCCGTCGAATCAGTACATACTCGTCGACGGCGGGGCCATACCGGAGAAGATATGTGTCGCGCTGGGCGAGACGCTGCCTTTCTGGGAGAATTCCATCGATATGGTGGTCATGACGCACCCGCACGACGACCATGCCAACGGACTCGTCGAGGTGGTGAAACGCTACGAAATTGGACGCGCATTGCTGCCGATAGACATTGCACAGGAATACAAATCCGGCGGCTATTTGCCGGGTTCGCAGGAACTTATGGAAACGCTCGAAAGCAGGGGCGTCGAATGCGTCAGGGCGCGGGCGGGTCAGATAATCGATATCGGCGGCGGGGCAACTATTGAGGTGCTCAACCCGCAGGCAGTTCACTACGAGGGCACCGACTCCGACGTCGACAACAACGGCGTTGTGCTGCGCGCGGCGATGGGAGAGATAAGCTTCCTGCTGGCCGCCGACCTCTACTGGGACGGCGAGCTGCGCATGGTCTGCAACCGGGCTACGCTGGACAGCACCGTGCTCAAGGCCTGCCACCACGGCTCCAAATCCTCCTCGCGCCCCTACTGGCTGGACGCCGTCTCGCCGCAGGCTGCCGTCGTATCCGTCGGCACCGATAACCAGTACGGCCACCCCAACGCAAGCGTCATCGAACGTCTGAGCGACGCCGCGGGCGGCGAGCTTGTATTCCTGACGTCCGAACGCGGCACGATAACCTTCACTACCGACGGGGAGCGGCTGTGGGTGGAGGCGGAGCGATAAAAAAAGCCCCGCGCGGTTTACGCGAGGCTTACCGGTGATTACATTGAGAGAATCCGCTGCTAGTAATCGGAGACCGCGGACGGGCTCCACTGCCGCGCCCATTCCTCCACATTGCCGGTGTCTTCTGAAACTACAATAACAGCCTGTATATTCTGCGATTCGTCTATCTTTGTAAGCATGCCGGACGAAGCACAAACGGCCAGAACGATAAGCGGATCGCCGGAATCGTTGAAGCTATCAGTCGTCTCTAAAGAAAACCCGACGCCGCACGGCAGTATAACGTCCCTGCCCTCCCGCAGGTCTTCTATGATCTCCCGGCTGTTGTACCTGCGCAGGAAAACAGCCAGGCTTGATTCATCGTCGATATTTTGTTTGGTCGGGACCAGCAAGACGGCATTGACGGGATTGCCGGAATTCCTGCACAGCTTATCGAACATAGAAAACCCCACGCGGAACTTCTTGACATCCTCCGTAACGTTGTCGGCAACGATATATCTCTCAGTCTGCTTGCTCATATACGTCCCTCCCGTTTAAATACAAGTTTACGAATCATTTATTTATCGACGAGGCCGGCGACTTTAGCGCTGATAAGTATCGTATTGCCGCACTGAGTGCAGATCACCGGCACCACGGGGATATTGGGGCTCCCCACCACCAGGCGGTCGTCGCCGTACGGCACAAGCTGGAAAACAGCCGCCTGGATCCTCCAGTCGCCGCCGCCGCACATCTGGCATGTCCTGCCCTTCCAATGCTCCTTGAGATACCTGACGAATTCCGTCGTATTTACCTTCTGCATATGCATCTCCTCCGTAAACTCGCCCGTGTGTCCCATGATATCACATAAATAAACCGCGGACACACATCGACTTTGCCAAAAAATATGCGCCGGGCTCAGGAACAGCTTTCCAGCCGCTTCTGAAACTCCTCCGGCGTGAAACTGTAGCTCTGCGTGCCGTAACACTCGACGGCGAACGAAGCGCACGCGCTGCCCATCCTGGCGCTCTTCTCTACATCCATGCCGCGCAAAAGGCCGCACAGGAAACCGCTGCGGTAGGCATCGCCGGCGCCAGTCGGATCCACTACCTGCTTTGGCCCGGCGGCGGGAATCCTCACCTCGCCGTCCGGCGTGTAGACCCGCGAACCCAGCTCGCCCATGGTTACGATAACGGCTCCGGCCTTCTCCCGCAGGTCGCCTTCGTCCATTCCGGTCTTGTTCATAAACAAATCTATCTCATAGTCATTGCAGATTAGCGCCCTGCAGCCGTCTACAACCTCAACCAGATCCTTAGCATCCAGCACCGGCAGCGACTGTCCCGGGTCGAATATGTAATCGATGCCTTTCTTCTTACAGGCGCGCGGGTAATTCACCATATCGAGGAGATTCCCCGGCGAGACAATGAGCATCGTCTTCGCAGCATCGAGCCGGTCGAAATCAAGAGATGAAGAGCACTTCATGGCGCCCGGATTGAATCCCGTTATCTGGTTGTCGGCCTTATCGGTGGTGATGTAAGCCCCGGCGGTGAATTCGGCATCGACAATCTTTATGTTACCGGTCGATATGCCGTTCTTTTGCAGCCAGTCGAAGTAATGCTGGTAATCGCTGCCGATGGCCGCGGAGATTATCGGATTCTCACCCATCATCTTGAGCCCGTACGCGATATTGCCCGCCGTGCCGCCGAACTTCTCCTGCATGCCGTTAACCTGGAAACACACATTTATCGAGTGTATCTTATCGGGGAGTATGTGATCCGCGAAATTCCCGGGGAAGTCCATAATCCTGTCATACGCCAGCGAACCCGAGACAATAATTTGTTTCTTCATAGGCCTCCAAAATTTTCAAACTGGTCGATTATGAAATCAGACCTTTCTTCTGTACCAATTCGTCGATCGAACCGTGTAAATCCTCAAGCGAACCGTCGTTGCTGAGCGAGTAATCCGCATCGGCCTCCGCTTTTGAGACGCCGAAAATCTCTTCTTCCGCCTTATCCTGCTTCAAAAAATCATCATAGGCCTTGGCGTCACGGCCCTCGCCGCGCTTAACCATGCGATCGAAGCGCACGCGCGCATCGCTGACGTACACATCGATCAGAACGAAATCTTTGCCCAGTTCGCCGCGCAGAATATCGACATCTTTAGGAGAGCGCACGCCGCTGATTCCGCCAACCTTCCAGCCGTTCTCACGTATCTTATCCACGACCATGCGCACGAAGCAGCCCTCGCCGCGCTCCTTGAAATACCTGTCCGATATCGCCTGCAGGTTCGGGCGCGTCGGCTCCTTCCCCTCCCCGGCAGCGATCCCCCTCACGATATCGCCGGTCGACAGGAAAGGCACGTCGTATTTATCGCGCAGATATTTAAGCACCTCGTCCTTGCCCGAACCGTTCTTGCCGATGACCCCGATGACTTTCATAGACCGATATTACTTCTACATGTGATGTAGAATAGTTTAGCAGGAATTGAGCAAATTGCCAAAATCGCTGCGACGTTGACAACCCGAGCCTGAGGGCTCTACCATAAACGTAGACGACTTTGCAACGGTTTAAATCGACGCAAACAAGGAGTTACCATAAATGCTTAATATCGATAAAACCGCTCTGGTCATCATCGACGTGCAGGAAAAGCTCTCCCGCGTCATGCATGAGAAAGAGAAACTGTTCGATAATCTGCAAAAACTCATTAAGGGAATAAATCTCTTGGACATACCGATAGTCGTCACAGAACAGAACCCCAACGGGCTCGGCCCGACGGTGCCCGACATCGCGCCGCTTCTCAGTGACGTCAAACCGATAACCAAGTTCAGCTTCAGCTGCTGCGGCGAGGAAGGGTTCATTCGCGAGGTCGACAAGCTAAATAGAAAGCAGATACTGCTCGCCGGTATCGAGACGCATGTTTGCGTATACCAGACGGCCGTCGATCTGCTCGCAGCGGGATACGAGGTGCATGTCGTGGTCGACTGCGTATCTTCGAGGACGATTGAGAACAAGAACCTGGCGCTCGACAAAATGAAGAGCGAAGGCGCAAGGCTCACCGGCGTCGAGATCGTATTATTCGAACTGCTGAGAACGGCCAAACATCCAAAGTTCAAAGAGATGTCGCAAATCGTAAAGTAGCCTTTATAGAAAAGAGGTGCAGGATTCCTCCTGCCGGGAGGTTGGGGGTGTCCCCCAATCCTAAATATCCCCCAAGAATGGGGGATACAGGGGGTTGATCAATTAAGAGAACTTATGAATACCAAATTCCAGCGCCCGGACATATTCCGCCCGCCCAGCGAGCGCAACGACTATTTCCTGCCCCTGACCAGGGGCTGTTCCAACAACACCTGCGGCTTCTGCGGTTCCTACGGAACCAAGCTCCAGATGAGAGAACTCGACGAGGTCAAGAAGGAGATAGACGCGCTCGCCTTATACCTGAAGACCGGCACGATACTTCCAGACATGCCGAGGATCATGTACGCCGTGGCCCGCCAGTGGGACGGGAAGCGCGTGTTCCTGCAAGACGCGGACGCGCTGATATATCCATTCCCCAAGCTCAAAGAGGTCCTGCAACACCTGAACGAGAAGCTGCCCTTCGTACAGAGGGTAGCTTCTTACGCAACGCCCAAAGACATACTGATAAAAGACGTCGATCAGCTTAGAGAACTGAAGGAGTTGAAACTGGGCATATTGTACGTCGGCATCGAGAGCGGGGACGACGATATACTCAAGCACATACAGAAAGGCGTCGACCACGCTCAGATGGTGGAGGCCGGACGCATCGCCAAGGAAGCCGGCATAACCTTATCGCTCACCGTGATACTGGGGCTCGGTGGCGTGGAGGGCAGCGAGAAGCACACCCTCGAGACGGCAAGGATATTGAACGAGATCGATCCGGAATACGCCGGCGCGCTTACGCTGACGCTGGTGCCCGGCACGCCGCTGTATGACGAATGGCAGCGCGGCGAGTTTCACCCCATCGACCCCTTCCAGTCCCTGGAGGAACTCAGGCTAATGGTACAGAATCTCGATCTCAGCGACTGCTTCTTCAGCTCGATGCACGCCTCCAACTACCTGCCGATCAGGGGCCGATTGCCCGGAGATAAAAACAAGCTGTTAAAACAGCTGGAATCGGCCCTGTCGAAGCGCGATCCGTCGACGCTTCGCCCCGAGTATCTGAGAGGACTGTAGCTCTCCAAGCGTCGACCGGGGCTCGCATGGTTGACATGATAATCGTCGATTGAACGATTCATCATCAATGTCCCTGAAAAATGTCACAACGTCTTGACACCTGCCTGGCATAAATGTCAAAATAGCTCATTCACATCAAATTTTCCGCTTTTTTAAGGAGGAAGCCTTGTCGAAACAGACCGTACTTCTGACCGGCGCATCGGGCTCCATGGGCGGTGAGGCCTTCAAAGAGCTTCTGAGGAGAAAGAACAAATACGATATCCGTATCTTGCTCCGGCCTTCCAGCGTTAACAAAAAGAATTTCTCTCAATATGAGGGGCAGGAAGGCGTCACCATAATATGGGGCGACCTCAGCAAGCCGGAAGATGTATTAAAAGCGGTTACCGGAGTGGACAATGTTCTCCATCCGGCGGCATACATCTCCCCGGCCGCGGACCACAATCCTAAACAGGCCAAGAAGTCCAACTACGAGAGCGCCCTCAACCTTATAGCGGCCATCAAACAGCAGCCGAACGGCGGAGATAACATACGGCTTGTGACCATAGGCACCGTTGCCGAATACGGAGACAGACTTCCTCCCACGCACTGGGTCAAGGTGGGCGACCCGCTGAAGCCCAGCGTGGGCGACTACTACGCCATAACCAAGATGGCCGCGGAACGGGCTTACATAGAATCCGGCCTGAAATACTGGGTTTCCATGCGCCAGACCTTCATCACCATTCCTAATATATTCTCTCTGATGGACCCAATCATGTTCCATCAGCCGCCGCAGACCCATATCGAGATGATAACCGCCGAGGACGCGGGATACGGATTGGTGCAGACCCTTGAATGCCCCGACGACTTCTACGGAAGAGTTTACAACATGGGCGGCGGGCCGTCATGCCGGTTCCTGTACAGCGACTATCTGGACAGATTCTTTAAGATATTCCACCTTAACAACTACCAGAAATTTATGGATCTCAACTGGTTCGGGGCCAGGAACTTCCACTGCTGCTGGTACATGGACAGCTATATCCTTAACAGCTATCTCGGTCACTGGCGGCATTCCACCGAGGACCAGATAAAGCAAGTTGAGGGAACGATCCCCTCGATCCTGAAGGCAGCCTCCAACCTAGCGTTTCTGGCTCCTCCCTTCATCGTCAAAGCCTTTATGAAAAAGTACGCGGACCCGCTGCACTGGATACAAAATAACGACGAAGAGAAGATCAAGGCCTTCTTCGGCAGCCGCGAGGCATGGGAGAAGATCGGCGGGTGGGAGACCTACAAACCGGAACGCGACACCCGCGACCTGCGCGTGGAAAAGGACCCGCTCACCAAGGAATATTCACTGCAGGAGATGCAGGCGCTGGCCAAATCAAGGGGCGGGGAATGCCTCTCCCAGGAATACAAAGACATAAAGACCAAGCTGAAGTGGAAATGCGCTTTCGGGCACACATGGGAAGCGACGCCGAGGCTGCATCTCACCGGACACTGGTGCCCGGAATGCGTGCCGCCGCCGTGGCACTACGACGAGCTGGCCAAGGCCGATACTGCGCTAGCCGATATTTATTACTTCAACCACGATAAGAACGAATCACAGCGTGTCGATTATCTGTACTGTCCCAACGAGTAGTATAGAAACTTAACAAAGAGGTCTATACAGTTGACAATACACCGATGTCGGTGTATAAGTTTAATCCTATATTACTATAAGGAGGGGATCATGCCAGATAGCGTCTACAAAGTCATCACGCTGGTTGGAACCAGCACCGTATCATGGGAGAAGGCCGCCGCGAACGCGGTTGAGAAAGCGGCCAAAACCCTGCGCGATCTGAGAATTGCCGAGATCAAAGAGCTCGATTTGCAGATCGAAGGCGGCAAAGTGCGCGCATATCGCGCCAAGGTTAACGTTTCCTTCAAATACGAAGGCAAATAGTATACTAATACTGTTTAGGCCTGTAACTTTGAAGCGAAGCGGCTGCATTCCACTCCCGGTCTGCTCAGCAAAGCAGTGAGTAAGACTACATTTGATTTGTGTAAATTTTCTGCTTGTTTCCCGAACCGGGTAACAGAAGGGGTAGCAACACGATGCTACCCCTTTCTACTTATTGGTCGACTGGTATCGACATTTGACCGCTAATCAAAACGAAACTATTTCTATTTCAAATCCCTTATCGCCGACGATCACAATGCCCGCAGTGGCCTTCGCCATGTCGTCCGCGTACGCCTGCCCGGGATTTACGAATGTGACCCCGTCCCGCGTTTCGCAGCATGCATCGTGAGTGTGCCCGTACAATACGAGCTCGACGCCGTGGAACTCCTTGGCGATCGCCTCCTCGATCCCGACGGACGCGCCGCCCCAGTGAGGATGTATCACGCCTATCCTCTTATCCTTCACCACAAAAGCCGTCTTGGCCGACAACGTCCGGCGGATGTCCATCGAGTCCATATTGCCGTATACCCCCACGAAGCGCTTCGACGCTTCGCGTAACTCCTGCAGAAACGACAATTCCGTATAATCGCCGCAGTGAACCACGACATCGGCTTTCCCGATCTCATCCAGTAAAGCCTTGGGCAAAGCGCTGAGGCTCTTGGTATGTGTGTCGGATATAGCCAGAATTCTGGTCACTTTAGACAAACCTCGTTAATCGATTAATACTTTACCATCTCCACTATGGTGGCCCCACCCCCGCCCTCCTCGATATGCGCCAGACGGAACGACTCGACCAGCGGATGATTATTAAGCATCTCGCGCACCGCCAGGCGCAGCGTGCCCGTCCCCTTGCCGTGGATGACCCTCACCTGCACCAGCCCCGTCATATAAGCGTCGTTGAGATACCTGTCAAGGCGAAACAACGCCTCGTCTGCGATGAGACCGTGGAGGTCTATCTCGTCGCTGCAGGGCTCCCTCGGCGTGCGATTATAGCTTTTCATTACGAGCCTATTATATTCCCACTGCGGCTCAGTTGCCAGCAAGAGCAACGTTTCCCACAACTGAACGCCTTGACAGATACGAGTATAGCGGCTAGACTTTATGTACTCTATAAGGTCTTACTGCTTGACCTAATCGGATTAAGAAAATGAATCGGATGCAAGATATCAGCGTTCACTCAACAGCAATGCATCCGACAAAGGAATACGAGTGATGCTTATTTATTTACTAAGCTGTATCTTAGCAACTCTCGTTGTGGTTTTCCTCCTCCACAAGATAGGCATTAGCGAACGCTACATCATTTTCGCCGGCTTTGCGGTATTCGGCCTGTTCGCGGGCACGTTTTCAGGACTCGTAGAACATAGAGAAGGGCTGATGATCTCCAATTTCATCGGCGTGTGTTTAGGAGACGAGGTCTCCAGTTATGCAATCAATCATCTAGGCGACCCGTATTCTCCCCAGGCTCACTACACCATCCCCTGGGTCTTTCGGGTCCCGCAAGTATATCTCTTTGCTTCACTTGTCTCCTATAGTATTATCGGGCTGATAATCCAGGCAGCGTACAATATATTCAAGAAACCAGCCGCATTTACAAGGCACCGCGTCGCCATAATCACCGTAATCGCATTCATCGTTTGCATCGGGATAGCAACCGGAGCTGTCTACGCTACTCAAAGCGAATATGAAAGAAATAGAACTGTAAGCCCATGCGCATATCCGGATGTGGAAATAGGTTCGGGCAGCCCCGCTGAATCCGCATGGAATATGCCGGATGAATGTGTTGCGAAGGATTTGTCATGAGACGCCTTGGGAAGCTCAGTATTCATACGACACGGCGATATAAGAACGACGATGTCCATTCGCCGTCCAAATATGAGATAAAAGGTAAACGCATCGTTGGCGCGTCGCCGATTCTCCTGCCTGACATTTGCGTGAAGTGCGGAAGCGAAGAGAAGCACGGAAAAAGAGTGAATGAGACCCTATATTATGGCAATCCTCTGTGGTGGTTGCTGATATTTTTCTTCAATGTGTTAGCTGTGGTATTCATTTACCTAATCCTTAGAAAGAGAGCCAACGTTAGTTACTTCCTTTGCGATAAATGCCGGACGCAGCTGGATAAGCGTAAGAACATCAATTGCGCGGTCTGGCTCGTGGTAATCGCTGCTTTTGTTGCGGCTGTGGTGCTGGGAGAAATAATCTCGTGGCTATTTGTGTATATACTTTGTGTGAGCGGGATAATCACATGGGCCATATCCAGATATCCGATTGACGTTGAGGCATACGAAAACGGGAAATTCTATTTAAGGGGATTCAGCCGGAGTTATATCGATAAGGTTCGATATTTAGCAGGCATGTAGGGCGCCTCTTATCGCCTCTCACATTTTTACTCCTCGACAAATGCGATGATATACTCTATCCTACCTGAATCGCCCCTGAGTTCGAAACGAGGTAGCAGCAATGAATAGGGAACATACACTGGCCGTCTTTGAAAACTTCAAGATTCGGCGTGTCTTCGATGAGAAATCGGAGACTTGGTATTTTTCAGTGGTGGATATCGTCGCGGCGCTGATTCAGCAAAGGGATTTTCAGGCTGCGAGAAATTACTGGAAAGTGCTCAAAAATCGGCTTAAGAAAGAAGGAAGTGAGTCGGTTACAAAATGTAACCGACTGAAACTGCTCGCGGCAGATGGAAAGTCATATCTCACCGATGTGGCTGATCCTGAAACACTTCTGCGCATTATCCAGTCCGTTCCCAGTCCGAGGGCCGAACCGATAAAGCTTTGGCTGGCCAAAGTCGGCTACGAACGCATTCAGGACATGAGCGATCCGGCCCGCTCGCTCGACCGCGCCCGAGAATACTGGAAACAGCACGGCCGCAGCGAAAAATGGATACAGCAGCGGATGATGGGGCAGGAAACCCGCAACAAGTTGACCGACTACTGGAAAGATCATGATGTTAAAGGCGAGGGCGAATTCGCCATTTTAACCAATATCATCCATCAGGAATGGAGCGAAGTTTCTGTCAAGCAGCACAAGGAGATCAAGGGGCTGAAAACCCAAAATCTTCGCGACCACATGAACGAGGCCGAGCTGATCTTCACCGCGCTGGCGGAGATGTCCACCCGTCAGATCGCCGAAAGCGTGGAGGCAACCGGCATGGACGAAAATGCGGAGGCTGGGAAGAAAGGCGGCGGAATCGCGAAAAAGGCGCGGCGCGAACTTGAACAGAAAACAGGCAGACGGGTGGTGACAGGCGAAAATTTCCTGCCGCCGGCTGCGTCGCGAAAGAAGCTGAAGGAGCCTGACGATAAATAGGGACCCCAGCCCCCCTCCCCGCGTTTGCCACCCCCAGCCTGCGCTGACAGCGAAGTGCGTTGACATGCATACACTATTTGATTACACTTGAACCACTTACTCGGAGTATCTCGCTTGACCCGATGAGATAGTAAGCGCGAATACTCATTGAGATTGAAGAGAGTTATGCAGTTAAGTAATCAAAATAAGAGTGAATTAGAGCCGTTTTTGAGTTGGGCTGGTGGAAAGAGATGGCTTGTTAAGAATGGGATTCAAATAGCCCCGTCTAGCTACAAAAGATACATAGAGCCTTTCCTGGGCGGGGCTGCTGTTTTCTTTTCATTACCAGAAGTACCGCATATTATCTCTGATTTGAATCCAGAACTTATAAATTGTTATAACGCTATTAAAGATGATTTCAGAAAAGTAGAAAAGCTTCTTCGATTACATCAGAAAAAACATTGCGACAATTACTATTATCAAGTTAGAGAGTCACAGCCACGGGAAAGATTCATTAAAGCAGCTAGATTTCTTTATCTGAATCGTACTTGCTGGAATGGGCTATATCGTGTGAATCTCCACGGAAAATTTAACGTGCCTAGAGGCACAAAAAACAAGGTTCTCCTAGATACAGATAATTTTGAAAATATTGCCAAGCGGCTTAGTAAGGGCATGATACTGTGTCAAGATTTTGAGAAAACGCTATCGCTTTCAGGTAAGGGTGACTTTGTTTTTATTGATCCCCCATATACAGTTAATCATAATTCCAATGGATTCTTAGAATACAATGAAAAGATATTTAGTTGGGCAGATCAAGAGAGGTTAAAGGACGCAATAACTTCTGCCGTTGGTAGGGGGGCTATGATTACAATGACAAACGCCGATCATCATTCTATTCATAAGCTATATGCAGGAATGTATAAGATCGAAAAAATTGAGCGCAGCAGTGTAATTGCAGGCAAATCTAGTCATAGGGGAGTCACTAGCGAGGTCCTGATTCGAATTGGTTGGGATACTGTTTGTTAAGAAATATATCTAGAACATAAATGAATAAGGATTTTTACTATGTCATTTATTGATCCCCTAGAAGCAGCCGAGCTAAGAAGGAAACTTACAAATGACCCGTCTCAACTGGGCAAACTTTATGCGTCAAAAAAAAGTGATTTTCACGTAAAGAATGTTGCCCACAATCTGGTTGAAGGTTTTCTTAATGAAGGATGGGAGGAATTCGGTAAACCTCTAAAAACTAAAACGAGACTTAGGAAAGCTAAAAGTCATAATGATAAGTTTGAGGATGACATTTGGTGTCAGTTTTATGAACTAGGCTTTAGACATCTTAATTTCACTAATGATTTTAAGTTGCCCTTTGGAAAAGATCCTCTAGAGAAAAAACAAATTGATGTCATTGCTGTCGGTGAAGATTGTATTTTGCTGGTTGAGTGTAAATCCAGCGAAAAGCATGCAAAGGCACCATCCTTTAAAACAGATTTTGAGGGACTTCCTCTCCGGTTGGACGGGTTTAGGAAGACGTTAGAAGAGTTATTTGGTAAAGGTAAGAAGGTTAAATATATCTTCGCAACGAGAAACTTGAGGCTCGACCGTACAAGTGCTGATGTTGTAAGATTGCTATCTACGGGGTCTTTCTTTTACAACGATAATACATACAATTACATTAATAGCTTAATCAAGCATTATAAAAACGCAGCTCATTACCAATTTCTAGCTTTACTTTTTAAGGGAGAGTTAATTAGTAAGGACAGAATTGAAGTTCCTGCAATAGAAGGGGATATGGGAGGAAAGCAGTATTATATGTTTTCTATTGAACCCCACCTCTTATTAAAAATGGGCTTTATCCTTCATAGGACAAAAGCAAATGAGAGTGAAATGCCTACATACCAAAGGCTGTTGCAACCAAGTAGGCTAAAGGGCATCTCAAAATTTATCGAAGGTGGGGGATACTTTCCTAATTCAGTAATTCTTAATTTTAGTAAGCAAAAAAACACATTGCAGTTTGAAGCGTCCTCCAGAGGTGCTGTTACTCGTTCTCGTTTTGGCACACTGAAAATACCGAATGCTTATGCAATTGCATATATTATTGACGGCCAACATCGTGTGTATGGCTATGCTCAGTCAGACTTTAAAGACACGAATACTATTCCTGTAGTTGCATTTAAGGGGCTTACTTCGACTGAACAGTTATCTATTTTTATGGATATAAACGAGAATCAAAAAGCTGTAAGTCCCACGCTTAGAATTACTCTTGAAGAAGATTTGTATTGGGATTCTGAGAGGATTGATTTGAGGTTGAAAGCTCTCAGATCTTCAGTAATACAAGAGCTCGGTAGTTTGATAAGCGGTCCGTTATATAACAAAATATCTATTGGAGAGGATAAGGCTCTACTTTCCGCCAATCCCTTTGCTAAAGTTCTTACCGTATCTGGATTATTACCTATTGCTAGAGGCAATAAATATGACGAGGAAAGTTCTAAGTTTACTTTGTATGACATCCACAACCATAATCACGATTCTGAAATGAACCGTGCTAGAGATAGCATCGTTAAGTTTATTAATCTATGTTACCAATTCGTTGAAGAAAATTTCCCTGATGTATTTGAGCGCGATCAATACCTTATCCTCTCTAATAGAGGAACGTATGCCTTTATAAGTTTAATAGGAAGTTTAAATACCTTTGAGGCAAGTATTGGCAATGTAGATCCAAAGACGCCTCCTGAAAAAAGATTTGAAGCAGTAGAAAAATATTTAAACGTTCTACTGAAGGGCATACAAGGCTTATCTGATGAAGATAATGAATATTTATTGGGGAAGTTGGGTGCCGGTGCAGAAAGCGTATGGTTTAGACGTTTTCAAAGCTTAGTAAATGAAAAATACCCAGAATATACGCCTCCAGATTTTGTTGATTGGTTAGAGAGGCAAGATGAAGAATTACAAGATACTGGCCGTAAGTTAGGCACAGAAATCGAAAGATGTATTAAAAATCAAGTTATTGGAACATTAAAAGCATTATTCGGGGATAATTGGGATATCGAAATTGGTGCTATTCAACGTGATTGTGAAGCTAGGGCTAGAGAGGAAATGGAAAAGAAATATAAGGATGGTTTAGGTAGGCATGATATTCCATGGACTGATATGTTTTTTGTAACTGATTACAAGAAAATTATTGAAAAATATTGGACTAAAAAACCAGACCCCTTGGCCTCTGATTTCAGGACTTTCGATGAGATATTTTCTATAGATGTTGGGTATGGGTTTAATAGCAAAGATGAGAAACTTAAATGGCTCTCGGTTTTTAACTCTTATAGAAATCTTTGGGCGCATGAAGGAACAAAGGAAAAAAGGTTAAATCGAGAAGAAGTAAAATTTTTACAAGATATACATGATCACTTACTTGGGTAACGTTAACACATAATAACTCTCTCAATGTTGCAGCATAAGCTGCACTTTAGTCCGAGCGCAAGTCTCCGCGCCTCGATTTCAAAAGCAGTACTCCCCCTCCCCACATTTGCCCCCTCATCCGCCGCGATGTTATACTCTATGATACTCAATCGGCATCCTGAAAAAATCGAGGGGAGATTTCATGAAAAGGCGGGACGGACGAGCCAACAACCAGATGCGCCCGGTCAAGATAACCACCGGCTTCCAGCCCTATGCCGACGGCTCGGCGCTTATCACGCTGGGCAACACAAAGGTCATCTGCGCGGTCGGGCTTGAGGAGCGCGTGCCCGCCTTCCTCAAGGGCCAGGGGCGGGGCTGGATCACCGCCGAGTACGGCATGCTCCCCCGCTCGACAAACACCAGGATATCGCGCGAGGACAGCCTCAAGGGCGGGCGCACCCGCGAGATACAGCGCCTCATCGGGCGCTCGCTGCGGGCGGTGGTGGACCTGGACGCGCTGGGCGAGCGCATGCTCATGGTCGACTGCGACGTGCTCCAGGCCGACGGAGGCACCAGGACGGCCGCAATCACCGGCTCATACGTCGCGCTGGTCCAGGCGCTCAACACGCTCAGAGCGAAAGAGATAATATCATCGAACCCCATCAAGAGCGCCGTGGCCGCGACGAGCGTGGGCGTGGTCGCGGGCGAGGAGCTGCTCGACCTGTGCTACGACGAGGACTCGTGGGCCGAGGTTGATTTCAACGTGGTCATGACCGGCGAGGGCAAGTTCGTGGAAGTGCAGGGCACTGCCGAGGAAAATCCCTTCAGCAAAAAGACCATCGACACTATCCTGGCGATGGCGGAGACAGGCATAAAGCAACTGTTCGCGGTGCAAAAAGAAGCGGTGGACAGCCTCAAGAGGTGAACCGTGGCTGAAGGCGCGCTCTCCGGACTTACGGTTCTGGACCTCTCCGAGAACATCTCGGGGCCTTACTGCACCAAGCTGCTTGCCGATTACGGCGCAACCGTCATCAAGATCGAAAAGCCCATAATCGGAGACGACAGCCGGCACGCCTCCAACCTCGACCAATTTTGTAGGGGCGAACCTGCGTGTTCGCCCACATCGGGCAGACACACGGGTCTGCCCCTACGGGATACCCTGAATAATCCCGACATCGAAAAGAACGGACTCTTCCTCCTGCTCAACACGAGCAAGAAAAGCATCACATTAAATATCGACGACAAATCCGGCCGCGATATATTCAAGCGACTGGTAAAACATGCCGATATCATCGTCGAAAATTTCAAGCCGGGGACGATGAAGAATCTCGGAATCGACTACGCGGCGTTAGCGAAACTTAAATCCGGCATCATAATGGCTTCGATATCCTATTTCGGGCAGACCGGGCCGCACCGCGACTGGAACGGCTGCGACCTGGTTGCTCAAGCGATGGGCGGGCTCATGCGCCTCACCGGTGATCCCGACCGTGAGCCGCTCAAGCTGCCTCTCTCCCAGGCCGAGTACCAGGCCGGGCTCAACGCCGCCGTCGCTATACTCTGCGCTGTGTTCTACCGCGACGCGACCGGCGAAGGGCAGTACATTGACGTGTCGGTTCAGGAAGCCGTCGCCTCGATACTGGAGGGTGCCGTCAGCACCTACAGCTACAGCGGAACGGTGCTGAACCGCACCGGCGCGCGCCACCGCTCCAAATGCCCCGCGGCGCTAATGAAGGCCAAAAACGGATACGTACACATGGAGTCCAGCGCCTACTGGGACCATTTTGCGACCATGGTCGAAGCGCCGCAGCTCCTGCAGCCTCACCTGGCGTCTATCCTGCGATACCGGCACACCAACGAGGTGGAGGCGGATATACGACCGTGGGTGGAAAGCCGCACAGCGGACGAGATATTCGAAACGGGTCAGCAATGGCGAATGCCGGTGGCCAAGGTCATGGGCGTCGAGGAGCTCGACGTCGATCCGCAATACGAGTCGAGAAAATATTTTCAGGAGATCGACCACCTCCCAGCCGGAACGATTAAATACCCCGGAGCGCCGTTCAAAATGAGCGAGACGCCCGCCGACATCAATCGGGTCCCGCTGCTGGGAGAGCACAACGATGAGATATATATCGACACCCTGAAGCTAAGTCGCGATGAAATGGGAAAACTGAGGGAGCGCAATGTCATCTAAACGCAGGCTGGCCCTCGGCGGCGTGCGCGTCATCGACCTTTCGCAGGTCTTCGCCGGGCCGTATGCTACAAAGCTGCTGGCCGACATGGGGGCCGAGGTCATCCGCATCGAGTGCGCCGCCAGGTCGGGGCGGGGCGGCTCACTGCCAAGGATGAAGCCGGGCGGGGACTTCGGGGCATCATTCCCCGGCGGCGACACGGGCGAGCACTCCTACAACCGCTTCGCCTACTACAACGAGGTCAACCGCAACAAATACGCCATAACCATCGACCTGTCGAAACCGCGCGGCGTCGATGTATTCAAACGTCTTGTGACGATAAGCGACGTGGTGGTGGAGAATTTCTCCCCCCGCGTCATGCACAACTTCGGGCTCGATTATGCGGTGCTGAAAGACATCAATCCTAAAATAATAATGATATCGATCTCCGCATACGGGCAAGACGGACCGTACCGCGACTGCGTATCCTACGGCGAGGGAATAGAGGCCATGAGCGGTCTATCGAAACTTACCGCTTACCCGGACGGCGCGCCGCTCAAGCCGGGCGTGGCCTACGCCGACGCCGCCGCGGGCCTGCACGCCGCCTTCGCCATCATGGCAGCGCTGCGTTATCGACAAAACAAAGGCGTCGGGCAATACATCGACCTGTCCATGCGCGAGGCGCTCACGCCCCTGCTCGGCGAGGCGTGTATGGATTACCAGATGAATCATCGACCGGTGCGACCAATAGGAAATCAGCACCCCAAAATAGCCCCCCACGGCTGCTACCGCGCAAAAGGCAACGATAAATGGATAGCGATCGCTATCGAGTCCGACGGGGAGTGGCAGGCTCTACGCGAGGCTATGGGCGACACGACATGGAGTCGCGATGGCAAATTCGACACGAACGACGGCAGGCTGGCGCACCGGGATGAGCTCGACGAACTGATCGGTAATTGGACGAGCGCTTGCGACAATATCGAGCTTGCGGAGATACTTCAGTCGCACGGCATCAAGGCCGGAGCCGTGCTTGACGCCGCCGAACTGGTAAACGACCCGCACCTCAAGGAGCGCGGCTTCTTCACAGAGATAGAACACCCGGAGGCGGGGAAACACATTTTGCCGGGCATATCGTGGAAGATGAGCCACACCCACGGCCGCATCGAGCGACCCGCCCCGTGCTTCGGCGAGCACAACCGCTACGTCCTCGGCGAGCTGCTCGGCATGAGCGAAGCGGATATCGAGGAACTGGCACAGGCGGGTGTGACAGCGGAGGCCCCGCTGCCGTATACTGACATATGATGGAAGAAAACCTCCAACAGAACAAAAGCCCGGAACCGGTGCCCTGGACAATAGGAGATGTCGGTAAAGCGACCCTTCTCACAATCGTCTCCACTGTCGCTATTATAGGGCTCCTGGTTGTGTTTCTTGCGCTTTTCGCATTGTCGGGCTCAGACTGGGTGCTCGAAAGCTGGTTTATACTTATCATCGCGGGGCTCCCCCTTTACGCGCTGATGATTCTCGCCGTGTGGCTCTTCAGCGTTCGCAAATACAGATGCGGATGGCGCGCGCTGGGCTTCCGCAACAGCAACGTCAATGGGCTTTTGCTCGGCGCGTCCGTTGTACTCTTAGGCATAGCCGTCGGCTCTCTATACGACTTCATAATCGTGCAGACGGGAGCCGATTCGCCCTCGTCCCTGCCAGCCGATTTCGTGGGAACGTGGTACAACTGGACCATGCTCGGTCTTTTCGCTATGGTCGTAGCGCCCATAGCCGAGGAGACATTCTTCAGGGGTTTCATGCTGCCCGGAATCAGCAAACGCTTCGGAAAAGGCTGGGGGATAGTTGTCAGCGCGTTTATTTTCGCCTTAGCCCACCTGCAACCCGGCGCCATGGTGCCCATTTTCCTGTTAGGACTGCTTTTAGCATGGCTTTACATCAAGACCAAATCTATCTGGCCGTGCATCTTTGCGCACTTCACCTACAATTCCATTGCTTTCATATTTATGATAATATCTTAACCGGTCTCACCGATTTTTCGCTTTCAGAGGTTAAATACAAATGAAATGCCGCGGTATTAGAGGAGCTACAACGGTCGATGCCAACACAAAGCAAAGCATATACGCATCGACAAAAGAGCTGCTCCATGAAATAATCAAAGCAAACGGCGTCGGCAACGACGATATCACAAGCATTATCTTCACGGTCACTGACGATTTGAACGCAGCCTTCCCGGCCAGGGCGGCTCGCGAGATGGGCATGTCGAACACACCGCTCCTCTGCAGCCGTGAGATAAACGTGCCGGACAGCCTGCAATCATGCCTGCGCATACTTATCCTGTTCAATACCGATAAGAAGCCGGACGATATAAAACATATTTATCTCAAAGGGGCCGCCGTCCTGAGGTCGGATGATGGCGACTGCGATGCGGAGGAATAAAGAATGCTCATCGTAATGCATCAGGGACATTCGGAAAAGGACGTAGTGGAACTCCTTGACCGGCTCAGCCAGATGGGCTTCACCGGCCACGTATCGCAGGGCGTGGAACGCACCGTGGTCGGCGTGGTAGGGCAAACATATCCACAGCTGAAAGACACGTTTGAGACATGGCCTCAGGTGGAAGAGGTCGTTCCAATAAGCAAGCCTTTCAAGCTGGCCTGCAGGGAGTTCAAGCCTGAACCCACTACAATCAAGGTCGGCAATGTGACTATCGGCGGCAACAAGCTGGCCGTCATGGCCGGGCCGTGCGCCGTGGAGAGCGAGGAGCAGGTGATATCCGTCGCCCAGGCGGTGAAGGCGGCGGGGGCCAACATCCTGCGCGGCGGCGCCTATAAGCCATCCACATCTCCGTACAGTTTCCGCGGCCTGGGCAAACAGGGTTTGAAGCTGCTGGAAAAGGCCGGCAAAGCAACGGGCATGCCTGTGATCACCGAGGTAATGAGCCCCGAGGATGTGGAATTGGTAGCGGAATACGCCGACATCCTTCAAGTTGGGGCGCGCAGCATGCAGAACTTCTTCCTCCTCGACGAGGTCGGCAAGAGCAAGAAGCCGGTCATGCTTAAGCGCGGGCTGGCCGCGACGATTCAGGAGTGGCTGCTCTCCGCCGAATACATACTGTCTCAGGGAAACAACAAAGTAATCATGTGCGCCAGGGGCATCAGGACGTTCGAGACCTATACGCGCAATACGATGGATTTGGACTCGATACCGATAATCAAGAAGCTGAGCCATCTGCCCATCATCGCCGACCCGAGCCACGGCACGGGCAAATGGTATCTGGTAACGCCGATGGCGCTGGCCGCGGTGGCCGCCGGAGCCGACGGCCTCATGGTGGAGGTGCACCCCACACCCGACACCGCTCTGAAGGACGGCGCTCAGTCGCTTACTTTCGAGAACTTCAACCGTCTCATGACGCTTGTTACACCCGTGGCATCATCGATCGGACGGAGCATGCCGTAGCGCAACTTACAATCGAGGATACTATGCTCATAGAAGAAGAACTGGCATTAATCGCACCGAAGCGCGACACCGCGCTAACGATTGGCGTATTCGACGGCGTCCACCTGGGACACCAGCTACTGATAAGCAAGGTCAAAGAAAAAGCCGCGGAGAAGAATCTCGAAAGCGTCGTCGTAACATTCTTACATCACCCGCGATTGATACTGGGGCATCAAAGCCAGATAACGTTCATCACCAGCATCGAAGAGCGCGTAAAGCTACTGAAGAACCTGGGCATCGACCACGTCGTAACGCTGTCTTTCACGCACGAGCTTTCCCGGCTCAGCGCCCGCCAGTATATCGACCTGATGATGCGCCATCTCAAGATGCAGGAAATTGTAGTCGGGCCCGACTTCGCGCTGGGCAAGGGCAGGGAAGGGAACATACAATCGCTACAGACTCTGAGCGAGGAGCTCGGCTTTGGGATCGAGGTCGTGCCGCCCCTGCTGCACCAGGGAGAAGTGATCAGCAGTACGGCGATTCGCGGCGCGCTGGCACGCGGCGAGATCGGCAAGATAAACAAGTTTTTGGGACGTCGATTTGCGTTGAACGGCCAGGTGGAGCACGGCGATTCGCGCGGCAAAACGCTGGGGTATCCCACGGCGAACCTTGTACCAGAGGAGGAACAGGCGCTGCCCGCCGACGGCGTCTACGCCTGCTATGCCCTGCTGGACGGCAAGCGCTATAAGGGCGTGCTGAACATCGGGGTGCGTCCCACTTTCAGAGGCGAACACCGCACCATCGAGGTCTTTATCGTGGATTTCAACGGCGATCTGTACGGTCAGGAGATGACCCTTGAGCTCGTGGACCGTCTGCGCGATGAGATGAAGTTCCCGGGGCCCGAGGAATTGAAGGCTCAGATGTCAAAAGACGTGGAGTTGGCACGAGTTCTGCTGGAACAGTCCAAGACAAATGTATAGAATCGCTAATGTCATTGCGAGGAGCCCTTCCCCATTAGGAATATGCGGAAGGACGGCGTGGCAATCTCATCTGTATAGAAAATGTAGGGGCTGGGTCATCCAGCCCACAATGAAGGGCGCGAAAACCGCGCCCCTACAAAAATCCCCTTGGAATCCCCCTTTATAAAAGGGGGACTGAGGGGGATTGATAGGTAGTCGATTATGGAACATGTGAGAAAGCCGACAAAAGAAGAGATGAAGCGCCTGCTGGAACGCGGCGTGACCGATATCATCCTGCGCAATGAGATGGTCAAGCTGCTCGAATCAGGGAAGCAGCTGCGCCTCAAGCAGGGCTTCGACCCCAGCCGCCCCGACATCCACCTCGGGCATGTCGTCGGCCTGCGCAAGCTGCGCCAGTTCCAGGAGCTGGGCCACCAGGTCATCCTCATCGTCGGCGACTGGACAGCGCAGATCGGCGACCCCAGCGGCAAATCGCAGACCCGCACCATGCTCTCCGCCGAGGAGGTGCGCGCCAACGCCGAGACCTACATGAAGCAATTCTTCAAGGTCATCGATAAGGAAAAGACGCAGGTGGAGTGGCAGAGCCAGTGGTTCGGCAAGTTCACCCTGGCCGATGTCATCAAGCTCACGAGCAAGTTCACCGTGGCGCAGATGCTGGAGCGCGACGATTTCTCCAAGCGCTACGCCGACAACAAGCCCATCGCCATCACCGAGTTCCTTTATCCTTTATTGCAGGCTTACGACTCGATCATGATAAAGTCCGATGTCGAGTTCGGCGGCACCGACCAGATGTTCAACTGTCTGGTGGGGCGCCAGCTGCAGCAGATGGAGGGACAGAGGCCGCAGCAGGTCTTCCTCATGCCGCTCCTCGTGGGCACGGACGGTGTGCAGAAGATGAGCAAGAGCCTGGATAACTACATCGCCGTGGAAGAGAACCCCAACGACATGTACGGCAAAGTCCTCAGCATCCCCGACGCGATAATAATGAACTACTTCGAGCTTCTCACCGACATGCCCGACGCAGACTTGGACGAGCACCGCAAAGCGCTGGCCTCCAATTCGATAAACCCGATGGAGCTCAAGAAGAAGCTGGCCCGCGAGATAGTGGAGCAGTTCCACGACAAGCAGGCGGCCGCCGACGCGCAGGCGCATTTCGAGAAGACGGTGCAGAAGAAGGAAATGCCGGATGAGATACCGGAATTCCGCACGCCCATAAGCGCCGAGCCCGTTCAGCTTGCGAACCTGATTACAGCCGCAGGCCTAGCCGAGAGCAAGAGCGCCGCCCGACGCCTGCTAACTCAAGGCGCGGTCGAGCTCGACGGGCAGAAGGTGACCGCCGAAACGGCGGTGATAAAGAACGGGAGCATCCTCAAGGCGGGCAAGCGGCGGTTTGTGAAGATTGTGGATAAGGAGAAGTAGTTGGGGGGTGAGGATAATAGGATATCTGTCAATTACCAAGTATATAAATTCGCCACGGAAAATCTTCTCGGTATAGTTCTGCCAGAGACTCATTCATAATTAGCGAATACATTTCGACTTCGTCATCTTGTTCCCTCTCATGGTCTAACACAAGGGCATTCGCCCAATCACGTGAAGGGACGACTATACCTACTTCATTTGGCCAAAAGACTAATCGTTCACATTTTATTCGCCACTCACGCTCCCAAGTAAAATCGATCGGTGTTATTCCAGTTGGTTCATATCTTACATGTCGCCATTGTAGTTGCTCTGGTAGCGCAGCATATTCCGATTCTGACTGATAGATTACCGGACGCCCACCCCTTTCAAAAAGCCAAGCTTTATCAACCATAATGCCAAATGGCGAATATCGGCTGTAGTTTGATTCATTCACAAACCCATCCAAAAGTGAGAGAAGAGGTGCTTCAGTAAAACAAACACAACGGTCACCGCTCCGAATCATTCCGTTACCACCACGAATAAAGCGGTCCCCAATAATAGATTTGAGTTGAGAATAAGCTCTATCCCAATCGTCTTGCGGCCCAGTAAAATGAATAAGCTTGTCACTGATATCGTTTCTCTTCATATCTATTCACCCAACAACGGCATAAATCCGATTCAACACCTGCCAGAATTATAGGCAGCATAACCATCGTCGTCAAACGTGATATGTACACCCCCCCTTAGTCCCCCTTTGGCAAAGGGGGAGGAGCGGCGGTCGTAGGGGTTTGATTCATCAAACCCGCCACCCCCCTGGATTCCGGCCTACGCCGGAATGACGATTAACGATGTAGGGGCACGGCGCGCCGTGCCCCTACGTAAATCGATAAATATGACGAGATTGCCACGTCGTCCTTCCATGATATCAAGAAATATGGAAGGACTCCTCGCAATGACAAACTCTACAACGATTTAATCGTCTTCAGCAACAGTTCCTTCACGCGCTCAACGTTCTTCTCAAAGATGCGGAGCACCTCAGCCCATTCAACAGGCGCCTCATCCGTCTTCCAGCAATCGTAATCCGTCGATATAGCTACCGCGGCGTATGGGATTTTGGCCTCATTGGCGAGGATGGCCTCAGGGGCGATGCTCATGTTGACAACATCGGCACCCCAAATCCTGAACATACGGGACTCAGCCCTAGTTGAGAACCGCGGCCCTTCGATGGTGACCACCGTGCCCGTCTTATGGAAACTCAGCCCCAGCTCAGCAGCACTCGCGATGAGCCTCTGCCGCAGTGACTCGTCGAACGGGTCGGACATCGCGGTGTGTTTGGCGTTCTCCGCGCCGGCAGGGAAGGTGTCGAAATAGGTTATCGGCCGGAAGCGTGTGAAATCGATGAACTGGTCCAGGATGACAAGGTCCCCCCGCCCGATCTCCTCCCGCAGGGAGCCGCAGGCCGTCGTCGCCAGGATGTGCGTGCAGCCCTGGCTTTGCAGCGCATGAATATTAGCCCTGAAATTGACATGCGTCGGCGGGATGGTATGCTGCTTGCCGTGCCGCGAAATGATGACGATTTCGCGCCCTTCGATCGCGCCGACCGTTAGCGCCGAGCTCGGATTACCGTAAGGCGTCGTGATATGCTTCTCTTTAGCGGATTTCAACAACTGCGGGTCATCGAGCCCGGAACCTCCAATAATACCGACTTTTGTCATTCCTGACCTCCGATGATGAAATAAATGCGAAATTATTATAGCACAGGCATCAGGAGCGAACGTAACACACATCCTCTATTGAATAAATCACCCTAGTCTCCCTTTCGTAAAGGTGGATAAGGACGAGTCGTAGGGGTTTGATTCATCAAACCCGCCCCGTGGATTCCGGTTTTCACCGGAATGACGAATCGCACCCTCACCTGCATCCTCTCCCCTCAAGGGAGAGGAAATCAAAATGTAGGGGCAGACCCCCGTGTCTGCCCGCAAGATGCATCGATAATCGCGGGACGAATGAGCCCAATATGACATAAAAAACCATTTTCCCTCATGAAATATTGACAATGATACGTATCTAAAAGTATTCTATATAGACTATTAAACTTGTATTCGCAGGGGCTATTTGTCACAAATTCGCCTTAATCTTACGTTCAAGAGGGGTCGTTATTAAGCGTAAAGCTGCACAGTACCCTGATACCAGTTCTCAGGAACAAGGGATGAGAAAAACGGAGCTATCCCTTAACTCTTCCATTCCGCAAAGGTCCTATCTTGAGAAGGGCTGGGTAATTGCCAACCATATCCTCGTATCGTTCCACGTAGCTTATATATCAAGCCTGCTGTCCCTGCCCCCCGACCTGAGAAACGACTCCCTTAGATTCATCTTCGCCTCATGGCAGGGTGCGCTTATTTCTTTATTCTTCATCTGGCTGGTCTGTCATTCCGCCATCGCGATACATGAGATGGGACACTACCTAAAGGCAGTAAAGGTTGACGCGTTGAACGCCAAGCTGCTGCCGCAGGCCAAGGCCAACATGGCCGCACCCTTGCCGAAGAGGATACTATGGTACCTCAAGATGTTCGCGCTGATACCAACGGGCAGGTTCCCCGGCGTGGTAAAGAACGGCCTGAACTACTATCCTGACTCGCCGTTCAATCTGGCTGTTTCCGCCAGCGGCCCCAGTATGAGCCGCAGGATGGCATTATTCATGGCTCCGTTCGCCATCGGCCTCCTGCTTTTTGGCACACTATCCACGACTGACGTTGTTTTAAAGGGCCAAGTCCTCAGGAGCTTGTTCGCCTCGTGGGAGACGCTGATATCGCTGGCCTTCCTCTGGTTCACCTGCCATTCCGCCATCGCCATACACGAGATGGGACACTACTTAAAGGCGGTAAAAGTCGATGCGCTCAATGCCAAGCTGCTGCCGCAGGCCAAGGCCAACATGGCCGCGCCGCTGCCGAAGAGGATACTGTGGTATCTCAAGATGTACGCACTCATCCCGACGGGCAGGTTCCCCGGCGTTATCAAGAACGGACTGAACTTCTATCCCGATGCGCCGTTCAACCTGGCGGTCTCCGCTGCCGGCCCGCAGACGAGCAGGATTTTAAGCTTTATCTTCTTCCCGATAGCAATCACGCTGATCGGCGTGGGCATGGGGCTGGACATAGACCCCGCCGTCTACGCCGGACGTTTGTGCTTAGGCCTGGCCACGGTAGGCCTGCTTGACTTTTTCATAGCGGACCCCGGCAAGTACAAGGAATTCAGAGCCCGGGAGAAGAAAGCCAGGGAGAAGGCCCAGGCAGTGGAGAAGGTCTCAGGCTGGTTCACCGCCACTCAGCAGGTCAAGCAGATGATGCTCACCCAGCGCACTCAGTGGGTGCAGCATCCCACACTGGGCAGGGTCACCGTCCCCTGGCAGTTCCGCAACTGCGGCATGGGCGGCAGGCACACCGAAAAGGAGTATCCTGAATCCAACCTCAGCATGCAGGAAGCCATGTTCGTCATACTCGGCGTCAAGAACTGGCAGGAAGCTCAGGAGATGACCGTCAGGCTCCAGAACCGCCTCAAGGAGATCATCGAGAAAGAGGAAGGCTCACGCGTCATGGGCATCGGCCTCGAGGGCGGTCTGGCCCCCTATATCGAAAAAGCTCAGTACCCCCTGCCAGAGGTCAGGCTCTGGGCCATGATGAAACAGGCCATCGAGGAGTGCGGCTTCCAGGCGGGAAAAGACGTGGCCATCGGCCTGGACCCGGCCTTAAGCGAGCTCGAGAACGCCTACCGCAAGGAATACAACATGCCCGATGCCGTAGGCATGTACCTCTTCTGGAGGGATAAGTCTAAACTCACCATGGACAGGGACGGCATCCTGGCCATATACAAGGACGCCATCCAGAAGTATGAGATACCCATCATCTCCATCGAGGACGGCTTCGCCGAGGACGATTATCAGGGGTGGAAGTTGATCCTCAAGGAACTCGGCGACCGTATCTGGATCATCGGCGACGACCTCATCGTCACCAACGATAAGACCATAGAGATGGCCTCCCGCGAGTCCCTCATCAATACATCGCTCATCAAGGCCAATCAGATAGGCACTATCTACGAGACCATACTGGCCATGCTCGTGGCCCTGGGCAAGGGCCAGGAGCTCGTCATATCTCACCGCTCCAAGTCGCCCAACGACGACATGGAAACACAGATCGCTCTGTCCATGAACTCGCTGGGACTGAAAGCAGGCGGCGGAGCCAATACCGAGAGGCTCTTCAAGTACCAGAGCGGCATCGTCCTCATGCGCAAGCTCGAGGAAGGACTCAAGTCCGTCAGCCTCAAACCCGGCGAAGAGGCCCTCATCCGCAAGTTCACCGCCTACGAAGAGTCCACCAACGCAGGCATCCCTACCGTCGGCGTCGAGATCGAGATCGATATCCCATCCGTGGGCGCCGTCATGAAGTTCAAGGGCGCCACTCCGCTCGGCACATCCGCGGGCTCCGGCGAGGCCATCCACCTCGTCGATTCCATTATCGAATACGCCGACCATAAGACCGTCATCGACAAACACCCCGACCTCTTCCAGAAAACTGAGACCGGCGTCTACGTGTTTAACAAGAAGACAGAAGACGCCCAGGTCAAGGCCACACAGGACGCCGCTCTCATCGAGCTCTTCAGACGCGCTTCCAGGTACGAGGGCAAGGGCTGCCTTAACGCTGCGGACAATGTCACTAAGAGGATAGCCCCTCACTTCGAGGGCAAAAACCTGACTACCCTCTCCCTGAGAGATATCGATACCACCCTGCTGAAACTGGAACGGGACCTGTCCGCCGAACGCGGCAAGCTCAACGCTAACGACCCGGAGGCCTCCACAACGGCCATGCAGCGCAAGCAGAACCTGGGCATGAACGCCATACTCTCCGTTTCCCTGGCCCTGGCCAGAGCCGTGGCCCATATCCAGAGCGAGGAACTCTACGGCCTCATCAGGAAAGAGATGTTCTCCATCATCGATTCTCTGGCCAAGGACTGCGGCGTCCAGATCAAAGGCAACGAGGTATCAGATTACATCGCAGCACTCCGCGAAGTTAACTCCATACTCGAAAAACAGGATAAACCCCTCTTCGAAGCCCTGAGAAATAAAACGAATATTTACTTGGGGAGCGAATCCTCTTCAATGCGTCAGGCGGCAGATGCCAACCAATCAAAGCCTCAGAAACGCTCTCCCGGCGACACGAAGACGGATCAGCGTCCCGCTTTAGAGCGGGGCTGGATCATCGCTAACCATATCCTGGTATCGCTGCATATCGCCATCACAGCAAGCGTATTATCCTTCGGGATAGCGGCAGCCAGTGGAGCAGGTGTGGCTATTTATTTCGGCCGCATATGCTTTGCCCTCGCCATAATAGGCCTGCTTGACTTTTTCATAGCGGACCCCGGCAAGTACAAGGAATTCAGGGCCAGGGAGAAGAAAGCCAGGGAGAAGGCCCAGGCAGTGGAGAAGGTCTCAGGCTGGTTCACCGCCACTCAGCAGGTCAAGCAGATGATGCTCACCCAGCGCACTCAGTGGGTGCAGCATCCCA